>JAZRKG010000041.1:0-7741 GCA_045646185.1 Butyrivibrio sp. | reverse complement strand
GATAAATTGGAACTGCCGCCAAAGCAGCTCTTGCAAAACTTACTTTACTCTTTTTCTCATTACCAAAAAATCCCCAGATAACAAGGAAAATAACATTCGCTATAGGAATGAGTAATATCAGCAATGGGAAAAACCATTCCTTAAATGTCATCGGTTCATTCAGGTCAGGCATTCTAATAGGACCATTATTGGCAACATTTGGGATCTGGTTGTAATTAAATCCCTGATTATAATAGCCATTCTGATTATAGTATCCAGACTGATTCTGATAGTCAGGCTGTGGCTGATATCCCATCTGTGACTGGTAATCATTCTGAGCCTGATACCCTGTCTGATTAGTGTTGACATATTGATTTTGCTGTTGTTCATAATAATTCGGTTGATTCGGCACCTGCATTTGTGGAAGCTGTGAGCCACAAATAGAGCAAAAAGCGAAAGAATCCGGATTATTGCTTCCGCATACAGAACAAATACTCATTAATAATTCCCCTTTAATAACAAAACTTTTTAATAGTGAAATCAATCACCGATTAATAGTTTACTCCCAGTTCATGTAAATCTGCAACAACCTGTTCATAACTCTTATAAACAATTCCATGCATGCCAAGTTCCCTGGCTGCAATAATGTTTTTCTCGGTATCATCTATAAACACGCACTCTTCAGGCTTTAAATCGTATCTGGACATAAGCAGTTTGTAGATAGCTGGATCAGGTTTTATTACATGGTCCTTGTAACTAAGTATTCCACCATCAACATGCTCCAAAAAGGCCATTGCATCCAAATTTGGCTCGATGGCAAAGCTGGAAAAATTAGAAAGCACCAGGGTTTTGTAACCAGCTGCCTTAACAGCCTCAATCCATGGAATAGCATTTTCCTTTTTGGTAATAAGTCCTGATAAATCAGTAAATACATGTCTGATCTCAGTCTCAATCTCAGGATCTGCAGCAACAAAGCCATCAACTATCTCAGTCAGACTCTTATAGCCTATGTCAAACTCATCCCAGGCAGGATGATTTTCGCAGGAAGCGCGACCAATGCGGGCTGACATTTCTTCATCATATCCGCCATGAGTTCTGATAAAGGCTTTCCAATCAAAATTAACAAGCACATTACCAATATCAAAGATAACAGTTTTTATCTGACCATCCGGGATAATGTTTCCATTTTTATCGTGCGCCTTGTCAGACTCCATTGCATCAAGAGATGCAATGTTATGTCTGCCAGTTATGGCACTGTATGCCCACAAGAAAATCCACAGAACAATCGGAACTGCAATAGTTGCTGCAACACATGCGAAAAACACATTCTGTGTCCCTGGCTTACCAAGTATTGCTTCAATCAAAAGCACCACATACATGGCAACAAGAACAATTATTCCAATCCAAGCAGCAATCTGTTTAACTGTTAATTTATTTTTCATTTAGATAAAGCACTCTTTCTGTAAATAATATCGCTTCTGCTTGGTCCGTTTGAAACCATAGTAATAGGGAAGCCGATTTCTTTTTCAATAAATTCAATATATTTGCGGCAGTTCTCTGGAAGCTCCTCGTATGTCTTAATACCTCTTATGTCGCACTTCCAACCTGGGAGTACTTCATATACAGGCTTGGCATCCTTTAATAGACGAGTTACAGGGAAATCCTTTGTAACCTTGCCATCAATTTCATATCCAACACAAACAGGAATCTCATCAAGGTATCCAAGAACATCCAGTACTGTGAAAGCTACGTCTGTTGCGCCCTGAAGTCTGCAGCCATACTTACTTGCTACGCAGTCATACCATCCCATACGACGAGGACGACCTGTAGTAGCGCCGTACTCACCGCCGTCACCACCTCTGCGTCTAAGCTCATCAGCTTCATCGCCAAAAATTTCTGATACGAACTCACCAGCACCAACTGCTGAAGAATATGCCTTATTAACAACTACAATCTGCTTGATTTCATAAGGAGCAATACCTGCACCGATTGCACCATAAGCAGCAAGTGTAGAAGAAGATGTAACCATAGGATAGATACCATGGTCAGGATCTTTCATTGTACCAAGCTGACCCTCAAGAAGGATTGTCTTACCTTCCTTAACTGCTTTGTCAAGGAACAGAGCTGTATCAGCAACGAAAGGAGCTACCATATCTCTGTACTCATGAAGTGTGTTAAGAAGTTCAGCAGGGTCGATTGGATCCTTATGATAAAGGTTTTCAAGAAGAATGTTCTTCTGTACAAGAACTCTTTCAACCTTTTCCTTTAACAGTTCATCATCGAAAAGTTCATTTACCTGGAAACCAATTTTTGCATATTTATCTGAATAAAATGGAGCAATTCCTGATTTAGTTGAACCAAATGACTTACCTGCCAGTCTCTCCTCTTCATACTGATCGAAGAGAATGTGATAAGGCATAACAATCTGACATCTGTCTGAAATCAGAAGGTTTGGCATTGGAACACCCTTTTCTGTGATAGACTTTACTTCGTTAAAAAGAACAGGAATATTCAGCGCTACTCCATTTCCAATAATGTTGGTAATGTGCTGATGGAATACTCCGGATGGAAGTGTATGAAGTGCAAACTTACCATAATCATTTACAATTGTGTGACCTGCATTTGCACCACCCTGAAAGCGGATAACTACATCTGCCTGATCAGCCATCATGTCAGTGATCTTTCCTTTTCCTTCATCTCCCCAGTTAGCGCCTACTACTGCTTTAACCATTTTAGTTCCTCCAAACATAAAAGAATATAGGTCAGCTTGAACATAAGCCGACCTATATACTATACACTGAATATTTATATAAGTAAAATCAATATATTTTATATCTTCTATAACTTTAACTTATAGAAAATCTTCCAATCAAATCATTAAGATTTGAAGACTGCTCTGAAAGTTCCTGTGAAACAGCACTGGACTCTTCAGCTGTAGCCGAATTGCTCTGAACAACGTTGGATATCTGCTCAATGCCTTCATCAATCTCCTGCATGCTCTGAGCCTGCTTCTCAGCCATGTCTCCGGTCTCAACTATCATTGCCATGATTTCATCAACACTTATCTGTACCTGTTCAAGAGCCTGAGTTGTTTCATTAACAACGTCATTTCCGTTTCTTATTTCTTCCATTGTATCAGAAATAAGCTGATGCGTATTCTTGGCAGCCTCTGTACTCTGAGTGGCAAGTTCACTGATTTCTTCTGCAACTACCGCAAATCCCTTTCCTGCTTCTCCAGCTCTTGCTGATTCGATAGATGCATTAAGAGCAAGGAGCTGTGTCTGTTTTGCTATACTTTCAATTGTATTTGTAATGCTTTCAATTTCGGCAGATGCTTCTGTAATACGTGTCATGGCATCAGTAACAAGTTTCATTTTACGTGCGCTAGCTTCTGCATCATTCTTAACTTTTATAGCCTTTGCTCTACTGTTGTCAGCAGTTTCTGCCATATGCTTGGTCTGTTCAGTAACTGTAGTAACCGATGCTGTAAGCTCTTCAATTGCTGCTGCCTGGTCTGTAGCGCCTTCAGCAAGACTTGTTGCTCCCTGTGACATATTAGATGCACCTTGTGATACCTGAGCCGAGGACTCTTTTACCTCTGAGAGTGTATGACTAAGCTTTGAAGCAATATCTTCAAGAGCATCACTGATTGATCTGTAATCTCCAATATAAAGATCCGGATTCTCTGCTCCTCTGGAGAAGTCTCCACTTGCCATTCTTTCAAGAGTGCTGTCGATATCGCTGACAATCTTCTTGGTAACGTTGGTAGATTCATTAAGATCATCAGCCAAATGTCCCAGTTCATCCTTGGAGTTATATTCAATATTCAGATCAAGAATACCAGCTGCCATATCTTCTGACGCCTTGGAAAGTTCATTTACAGGATCAAGAATGCTGGCTGTAAGCTTCTTTCTAGCATCTTTGATAAAGAAGGTTGTTACTATTCCTATACCAAGAGAGAAAATTACTATGATAATTACAAGTATGATAGATGAATAGTATTGATTCTTGGCACTTTCCTGAGAATCATCTCGTACTGTCTTCATATCTGCAGCTACCACCTTTATCTGAGGATAAAGAGTGTCTCTGAAATAATAATAGGTATCTTCACTGCTAGAGCCATCTGAAAACATGCCCCTAAGAACAGTTCCATACTGCTCTACAAGCTCAAGGTCTGAGATGATAGTATTCAGATCGCTGTCACCACTATAAATAGCGGCAAGCTCATCTATTTCCTCAGAAAGCTCTGCAAGTCTCGTATCAACAACCTCCAGCTGCTCAGCTCTATCTTCCTCTTCAATGGCAGCATATGCCCATACATATTCCTTGGCAAGATCCTGAATATCCACTCTGATTTCACCCTGCCATTTGTTCTCCATATAATATGTATGATAAACTCTGTACAGGCTGAAAGCTCCAATTACACCAGTAAGGACTATCAGCACAAAGAGAAGTATCATACGATTTGACATACGTCTGATTGTAAAATGGAACTTATCAAAAACTTTCATTTGACGAATTTTTTGTTCGTCAAGTCCTATCAGGCCTTTTAAAAACATAATAATTTCCTCCGTCTCGCATTTATACTTTTACAATATTCCATTAATATCTATTATTATTTAACGTCACACACTTTAACTATAAACCACAGATTATTGTTTTGTATATCATATTTCCATTATATATGTGTTAAATAATTATAAAGTTTTCGGTTACTTGTAAATTCCTATTTTATGGTCATTAGTCATTTTAGATAATAATAAAATGCTGATGTTTTTATGTTTTTTTGAAAAAGCAATAAATATAAGGATAAAAACGTTTATTTCATTGCATTTTGACAGTTTTTAATGTATTATTATTAGTGAATTATTTTAATTTTGTTTAAACATTGCATTGGGGGATGATATGCTACATATTAAATCTTTACCAGAGGGGTTGGAATTATTTAAAGCACTAGGCTCAGATGTGCGAATAGAAATTATAAGAATATTGCTGGAAAACAATGGAATGAACATGAACGAGCTTGCCAGCAATCTTAATATTACCAACGGCGCTCTTACCAGTCATATCAGAAAGCTTGAAGATTGTGGCATTGTTTCTGTTTCAAACGAGACTTCCGGACATGGAAATCAAAAGATATGCTCTGTACATCTTGATAAAATCCTAATCGACGTTCAGAACGAGAATAGAAATGAAAATGTTTATACTACTGATATCAAAGTTGGACATTTCTCAGATTATAGTGTTTTCCCAACCTGTGGACTTGCATCATCTTCACAGATTATAGGTCAGGTAGATGATACCCGATACTTCTCTCATCCTGACAGATACAACGCTGATATTCTTTGGTTTACAAAAGGCTATGTGGAATATGTTATTCCTAACTTCATACCTTTTAATCAAAAGATAGATGAAATCTGTGTTTCAGCAGAGCTTAGTAGTGAGGCTCCGGGGGTAAATAATGTCTGGCCTTCAGATATCTATTTCCACATGAATGATAAATTCCTTGGAACATGGACAAGCCCTGGCGACTTTGGTGATGTAAAGGGTATCTTCACTCCCGACTGGTGGTTCCCTAACTGGAATCAGTATGGTCTCCTGAAGATGCTTGTAATCAATCACAGAGGCACTTTTATAGATGGTCTGAAAATATCCGATGTCAAGATTGATGACTTTGCCTTAAACAGCAAGAGTAATATCAAAATCAGACTTGAAGTTCCTGAAACAGCAGAACATGTTGGAGGTCTTACAATCTTTGGAAGAAACTTCGGAAATTACAATCAGGACATCGATGTAAAAATTGCATATTCTCCTATTGAGGAAGTATAAAAGAAAATTTGATCCGCATGTTAAAACATGCGGATTTTTTTATTAAATCTTCATTAATTCGCTCTTTTTTAACGCAATTGCGTTAAAATGAAAGTGTAAGAATAACGGGGGAGCATTTTTTACGAAAGTAGGGTGTCGTTATGAGTAAAAAAATTATATCTATCATTTCAACAATAGCTCTTCTTGTATGCTGTATATGCTTTATTCCAATCACCAGTCATGCCGAGCTGAATGCTTCCGAAATGGAAATGACTATTCCTCAGGGTGGAACACATTCCATTGGTATTGGACGCGATGGCACAATAGGATGTTATCTTGTTGGCAACACCAGCAGTTATACCTATATAGTAGAACCTGACAGAGATCCAAACCAGTCTCTCACCATCCATGTTGGCTTGGATGAGCAGTCTGCAACGCTCCACATTTATATTTTCACCTCTTACAATAACGAAAGCCTTGATATTATTGTAAATGTAGACAGAATATATGGTACAACCTATGTTAAGAGCCAGAATACAACAACTACCACAGCTTCTGCCAATCCTCAAAACGCTTTACTTCCTGTAGTTTATACAAACGGAACAACTGGAACCCTGCAGCTTCTTGACGGTAATAAACGAGGTCTTTTCTATTCAACTGAAGGAACTCCTATTGCCAGCTTTAGTGTAAAAGATAAAAATGGTAATGCTTTGGTTTTAAGCGTTGGTGCTCAGCTCGTATATGTTAATGGAATGTATTATCTAACTGTTAATACACCTGTCGGTGGTCGAGTATATATGACCACTACAGATGCAGAAGCAATACGTACCTACGGTGTATATGGTCTGTATCTAAATGGCGGTTATACCGGCTGGGAAGGATAAGACAAAGCTCTTTACGATAAAGAATTATATAAAACTACAATGCAAAAAGCCCTCTGGTCACGTCAATGACCAGAGGGCTTTGATAATTAAAACAATTTGTTAGGAAGGGCTTTTATATCAGTCCTGAATATCAAGAGCTGCTTTCTCAAGTGTCAGGCAGTAGTACAAATCGCCATCAATTGCGATGCCTGTGTATGACTGATTGTAAACTGTGCCTTCAGCAGTTGTAACTACTGCTACGATATCAGCTGTATCACCATTGTTTGTGATTGTAAGCTCTACATCAGCACCGTTCATATCTGTAGTAAATGTATCCCAGTTCCAGTCGCACTCTGCTGTTGCAATGTTGTCATAGCCTGTGCCCCAACCAAAGTTGTCTGCACGAACTACTGCATATTCTGCATAATCAGCGTTATCCTCTGCACTATGTGCATCTGCAACGTTCTGAAGTACTACAAGGAAGTTATCCCAGTTAGCAAGACCATCTGTGTAGTTCTTGAAGTTAACTGTAACTGACTCACCTTCTGGAACCTCAACTGTATCAGAGAACTCTGTCCAGAATGCGCTGTCACATGTAAGTGAACCAACAAGAGTACCTGTAACTTCTACGCCTGTGTTGTCATTTGCAACTGGCTCTGCTTCCTCTTCAGCTGAATCAGATCCTTCTGGAGCAACTGTTTCTACTGAAGTATCGCCAAGTTCATAAAGGCCTTTAACCTGACCGTCTGTCAGAGCTGTATCAAAGATGTAAAGGTCATCCATGAATCCCTTGAAGATTGTATCCCAATAGTTAATTCCAATGTATCCTTCTACACCATCACCATTTAAGATGTTTGTAGCAAATCCGCCATAAAGAGCATCATCAACATTTGAGCAATCCCAAACAAGCTCGCCATCAAGGTAGAACTTAGAAGCAACTCTGTCGAGGCCATCATCTGCTGCCTGATATACATCACCAGTTGCTACTACAGTAACAAGTGTCCATTCTTTTTTACCATGAATAGAATCATCTGTTGCATATACCCAAGGCCATGCACCTGTTTCAGAGTTTCTGTTCCATGCTACAGGGA
>JAZRKG010000040.1:0-16357 GCA_045646185.1 Butyrivibrio sp. | reverse complement strand
CATGGCTACGATCCGACTTGAAGCGTATATAGTTTCTATCAATTTGAAAGTACAGAAAGACTTACTGATTCAGAATGGAAAAATCAGCTATCAAGCTACTACTACGATGAGAACTATAATTATATTGAAAATGAAAATCTTATAGAGCAGCCTGAATGGACACAAAGCTATAGGGCCAATGCGACTTGGAACTACTAATCTTCCCTGAGGAATTTTGATGAATAAATCTAAATTTTTAATAATAGGTATTATTGCTGCGACAGTTATTGCTGTCGCAGCTTTGATATATATGGGACCTCCATTTTTCATAGCCAGCAGGGATTTTTCTTTTCAGGAAAAAGAGCTGGTGCTTACCTCAGAGTACGACTGCATTTTACAAAATAAGTCAGTACAGGTTGTGGCTGATAACGATGAAATAATCTGGGAGACTGATAGAGACGTAAAGGTGCAGGATGCGCTATGTGCGGATCTTGATATGGATGGAGTAAATGAATTGATACTCCTTTGCTGGAAAAGGGGGAGATATGGCAATTCCAGGCCGTTTTGGGTTGAAAGGGATACTATATACTGGATTCAGCATATTTACATTTATAAGCCGATAGGCAAAGATATTCATCCACTCTGGATGGCCTCAGATATAGGAATGCAGGTTCAGTCATGGAAATCTCTGAAAATTGGCGATCTTTTCTTTATACTGGTTCAGGATACTAAAGGGCAAAATACTCTGTGGAAATGGGACAGCTGGGGGCTTAAGATTGCAGATGGAAGTGTGAGATTTGTCTGCGTTGGAGATAATCTGATTCAGGAAGATATCTGTAATTATGGGTTATATCAGGAAAAGAGTTTTGACTACTTATATGAAGACTACAAATCATACATACAGGATGCTGATTTTGCAGTAATAAATCAGGAAACCATATTTGTTGATAATCCAGAGATGTATGACGGTTTTCCATCCTTTGGAACGCCTATAGAGGTTGGAGAAGCAATGCTAAAGGCAGGCTTTAATTTGGTTACCTGCGCTACAAACCATGCGCTGGATAGAGGAAATACAGGAATAAAAATAACAACTGATTTCTATGAAACTCGTGGTATTACTTACTTAGGGATAAAAAATGCATCAGATGAATACATGCCTTACAAGGTAGTTGGCAAAAACGGAATAAGAGTAGCCTGTTTTAATTATACTTATGGCGTAAATAATGATGTTGGTTCATCTCCAGAAACCTATGTAAATATCATTCCTGAAGGAGACGTGCTTTTACAGGAAATAGCTTTAGCCAGACAAGAGGCTGATGCAATAGTTGTTTTTATCCATTGGGGAACAGAATATGAGACTACTCCGGATGAGTCACAAAAAGAAATTGCAGAGCTTCTAAACGAAGCCGGGGTTGATGTTATTGTAGGCACGCATCCTCACGTAGTGCAGCCCATGGAGATCATAACTTCAGCAGATGGACATGAAACATTGGTATTTTATTCCCTTGGAAACTTCATTTCGGGTCAGAATATAGAGGGTACTGATGTTGGAGGTATTGCAAGCTTTACTTTTTCATATTCTATGGACGGAGTAGCGCTTTCACAGTATTCTTTGGAAAAAATAGATTTAAAGTATTAGACACGGCGACAAATTGGTGGTAACATATCCTTCGTTCATTTTTTACAAATATTTGGGGTGGGGAATGCATAAAACATCTAAATTATTGCCAAAGGCAATATCACTGGCTGTCATCTTTGGGGCGTTTTTTCTGACAGCCTGTGGAAATAATACCCGACAAACTGAAATTGAATATTATTCTGAAAAATACAGCGTGCCTGAAGATAAGCAGCTTATTATATATACGTCTCACAAAGAAGAGGTATATTTGCCAATAATCAGGGAGTTTGAGAACAGAACTGGAATCTGGGTTGAGATATATTCAGGTGGAACCACGGAAATGTTTGAAAAAGTAGCACAGGCTTCAGAAGAAGGCGCTTGTGACATTATGTTTGGTGGCGGAGCTGAGAGCTACGAAGCCAATAAAGACCTTTTCGTTGCTTATCAGGCTTATGGAAAAGAGTTTTTGGATGAAACCTACCTTTCAGAAGATAACCTGTGGACGCCTTTTACAGAGCTTCCAATTGTGTTTGTATATAATAGCAAGCTGGTTGCTGCGGAGAATGCGCCAAAGAGCTGGTCTGACTTATTTGATGAGAAATGGAAAGGCCAGATTGCTTTTGCAGATATGGAGGTATCAGGCACCAGTTATACCATCATGTCTATCATGGAGCAGCTCTTTGATGAGGATTTGGACAGTCTCATACCAAGATTTTATGAGCAGTTAGACGGTAACGTCCTTAGTTCATCCGGAGATATAATCCCTTCTGTTGTTTCTGGTGAATACCTTATGGGTATAACTCTTGAAGAAACAGCCAAAAAATACATCAAAAATGGTTATGACATTACCATGGTCTATCCTGAGGATGGTACCAGTGCTCTGCCGGATGCCTGTGCCATGGTCAAAAATGCACCACACAGCTATAATGCCGGAAAGTTTATAGATTTTATTGTAAGTCTGGATACTCAGCAGTATGCCATGGAGGAGTTTTTCA
This sequence comes from Butyrivibrio sp., assembly GCA_045646185.1. Lineage (GTDB taxonomy): Bacteria > Bacillota > Clostridia > Lachnospirales > Lachnospiraceae > Butyrivibrio. The sequence continues at coordinate 13,765 of JAZRKG010000040.1, read as the reverse complement.
GAAGACCCGTAAGAAGTGACGTAACCCTTAGTGATGGTTATGGAAGCTTCACTCTGATTGATTTTGATATAAAAAAATCTGCGCAAGAAGAAAAACACGCAATGGAACTTTGGAATAGCCTGACAGCTGAAGGAGGACAATGATATGGACTTTATCAGACAATCCTTCAAAAGACAGATATTTGCTGTCTTTTTATCAGTTTCACTCTTTCTAGTTATTCTAGGCGGTGTCATTACGATACAGGCCTTCCAGGGCAGAATAAAGCAGGATTATGAGAAAAGAGATATTGAGCAGCAAAAATATGTAACCGCAAAGATATCCAGCATGATAGAGATTGTAAATAATGCAATCGATAAAATGGAAGAAAGTGAAGTAATAAAGGACGCTTTTACCAAGGGTAGGAAAAATTCACTGGATATCTATTCTGAGCTGTATGAGATAACTAACGAAGTAAGGAATTTTGCCAGCGTTGACTTGTATGTGGGTGATACCTGTAAATACAGTACCAGGAGTGGCTTCAATTCCAATCAGCTTCCGGAATATTACTCTGCTCTCAGGGAAGCTTCTGTAAATAAAGGAACCACTATATATTCATTAAATCCTGGAAATGCTACAGATAGTGGCTCAGAGCTTTTGATGGTAAGGCAGATCACAGAAGCAGGCGAGCCGGGATTTGTGGTTATCAGAGTAAGTCAGGATAACCTTGAGGATCAGATAAAAGACGGAATAAACGCCCGAGATGGTTTCATAATTGCCAACAGATATTTAAGACCGTTTTGCCTTATTGGAACAGCTGAGGATGGAAAAGCACTTTCAAGCATCAGGCAGAATCTTTTTTCCCAGGAAGCCTATAACTATGAGATGGATGAAAATGTGTATATGGAAGAGCTGGGAGATACTGGAATGCTCTGCATATATATCACACCTCCTGTTCTTGAGCAGAGCGCAGTAGATGAAGGCTATAGAATACTATTTTTACTGACGATTATTAGTGTTATTGTATGCCTGCTTGTAGCCTCCAGATTCAGCGTCTTTTTCTCAAAACCTATAAATGAGCTTTCTGGAGCCATGAAGAGGTTTAGAAAAGGGGATTTTGACACCAGAATAGAGCTAAACAGGGAAGATGAATTTGAACAGCTGGCAGTTGGCTTTAATAAAATGACAAGCCAGTTAAAACAGACTATGGAAGAACAGGTAAAAGCTGAGCGAAAGGTAAATGAAACCCGCATAGCAATGATGCAGGCGCAGCTCAATCCACATTTTTTATATAATACGCTGGATACAATAAAGTGGGTTGGAAAAGCTAATCAGGTACCTGAAATAGCCACATTATCAGCTTCTCTTGCAGGAATTTTACGAAGCAGTATTTCTGAAAAACAGTTCTGCAGCCTTTCACAGGAAATCCAGATGATAAGGAACTACTGTGACATTCAGAGAATTCGCTTTGATGACTGTTTTGACCTGAAAGTAGATGTAGATGACTGGCTGATGGAAGCAGTAGTACCAAAGCTCATATTGCAGCCACTTGTTGAGAATTCCATCATACACGGCCTTGAAGGCCAAAGGGATGGGCATATAGAAGTAAGAGCTTATGAAAAAGAGTGCCTGTATATAGAGATTCAGGACAATGGAAAAGGTATTACAGATGAGTACATTAAGGCACTTGAAAATGATGATATAGACACGCTAAAAGGGCATTTGGGCTTAAATAATGTGAACACCATTATTCGTATGTATTATGGAAAAGAGTATGGAGTAAGGGCTAGGCGCCTTCCTGAGCGTGGAAGTCTTGTTACTGTTAAGCTTCCGTTGTCCTTTAGTGAACCGGAGAATGACACAAATGATAAAGGTAATGATAGTTGATGATGAAAAATTTGTCCGCAGGGGCATTATACAGGAAACAGACTGGGAGCTGATAGGGTGCGAGGTTGTTGCTGAAGCAACAAATGGACTTGAGGCTTTGGAAAAAGCCAGCCAGACAAGACCGGACCTTGTGGTTTCTGATATTAAAATGCCTGAAATGGACGGACTTGAGCTTGCAGAGAAGCTTTTGGAGCTATATCCGGATATAAAAATGATCTTTCTGACGGCGTATAGCGACTTTGAATATGTGCGATTGGCTCTTAGAATGGGGGTATCTGATTACCTTCTTAAGCCATTTCAGGACGGTGAGCTGGAAGGTGCTGTACAGAGACTTCTGCACCTTAACCCCTTTGAAAAAACAGCTCTTGAGAAAGAGGAAGAAGAACTACTAGGAATAAAAAACAAAGAGATGATATCCAACAGATACGTCAAAAGCGCCATTGAATACATTGAAGAACATTACAAAGATGCTGATTTTGCGGTATCAGGCCTTGCAGAGCATATAGGCGTTAGCGAAGGGCATATCAGCAGACTTTTTAAGGCTGAAACAGATACCAGCATAAACAACTATCTGACAAAATACCGCATAAAGAAAGCTATGGACTACCTAAAGGATGTAAAGGTAAAAGTATATGAAGTGGCTGAGCAGGTAGGTTATCAGGATATAGCCTATTTTTCCAATACTTTTAAGAAACTGGTGGGCAAATCCCCTTCTGATTATCAGTCTTATGGTTTAAAATAACAGCTGGTATATATATGCTAATTGTATATTATTACTAAATGACATTGTCTCTAAAAAGGGATAATGTCATTTTTTTACAAAAAATATCAGAATTGACCCATTTTAAACGTCAAGGTGCACAACTAAAATAATAATCAGAGACAAGGTAATACACTTATGTGGGTGTAACCAAAAGGAGGGTTAAAGTGAAGAAGAAAGTTTTATCAACAATCTTAACAGTGTCAATGGTTGTTACAGCTTTGGCTGGTTGTGGAAGCTCTACAACTACAACATCTGAAACAACAACGACAGAGACAAATTCAGGCACAGAGACAGCTGCTGATCAGACAACAACAGCAGAGACTACTGTGACAGAAGCAACTAATGTGGAAGATCTCACAGGCATTGATGCAATTATTGCAGAAGCAGAGACAATGACACTTGAGGAACTGGCAGCTAAGGCTATTGAAGAGTCTAACGGCAAAACCTTTTATGGTGTAGGTAACTCCAGCCGTGGTAAGTCAGCACTTCCAGTATTTATCGAATACTTACAGTCAATCGACCCATCTTACACACTTGAGTTTGAGTGGCAGCAACCAAAGAATAACAAGATCTTTGAGCAGCTTACATCAGATTCTCTTAAGAGCGAAGGTACTTTCGCCATGACTCTTATTCAGGATGGTAATCAGATTCAGTCCAAGATGGTAGATACAGACATCTTAAAGACTTTCATTCCACTTGAGTGGGCAGAGGCAAATGGCACAACAGCAGATGAGTACGAAGGATTCTTATCACTTCAGACTCTGAATAAAGTATTTATGTACAACTGCACAGGCAGCGCTACATATACAAACTGCTGGGACTTCGTATATGAAGGCTCTCACCCATTATTCATGGGCGTTGATTCAGAAATCGTAGGAAAGAACTTCCTGATGATGCTTACAGAGGATAAGTATGCAACATGGCTTAAGGATGCTTATGATCAGCTTGATGATACAAAGAAAGCTTATTTTGAGCCAACTATTCAGGAAATGCAGACAGACGCAAATGATCTTGGTCTTGGTGCAAACGGAGCATACGCTCTTGCATGGATCAAGCTCTGGGTAAACAACTACAATGAGCAGACTGATGATGGACCTATCTGCAACACTCTTGTAGATGCATCTGCAACAGATCAGTCAGGTCTTTTGGTTTATTCAAAGCTTCGCTCTGTTGAAGAGTCAGCTACTGTATCTGTTAACAATATCAAAGTTGCAGCTTATGAAGATGGCTATACAGGAATCGGCGGATATGGATATTGCCATTATCTGTTCCTTACAAAGAACAGCCCACTTCCATGGACAGCATGCGCATTCATTGCTTATATGACATGTACAGAAGAAGGCTTCGATGCATGGGGCAAAGATATGGGAGGATATTCATCTAACCCTGAAGTTGCAGCTGCAGTAGAAGAGAAGTACAGCCATAGCACAGCAGGTGGCGATGAGTACCCTGCAAAGAACGATCGTGGTTATGACTGGTGGACAGCAGAAGGCCAGGGCGAGCTTGTTCTTGAAGATCCTGTTTATTGTTCTGAAGTATCCTTCACAGTAGGAAGCTGGATTGATGTATTAGATCACTACACACCAGGTGAATAATATTTTTTAAAGAATAATTTAAGGATGTCGCTTATATAGAAAAAGCTATTTATATAAGCGACATCTTTTTTTAGAAAAGAGGTAGGTATGGAAAACGCTGCAAAACCAGATAAAGGTGCAATATTTAGGAACAAGCTAAAAACTTGGTTCTCACAGCCTCAAAATATTATTTTGCTTTTATTTGGAATCGTTTTAACTTTTAGTACAGTTGCACCAATAGTAGCTATTGTAAAGGATACCTTTAAGATACATCCTGGAACGATAGACCAGCATTTAACAGGAAGAGTAGACGGCTACACAATTGTTAACTACACAGATCTTTTTACCAGTAGACTTGCTAAGACCAATCTGTGGATGCCACTTTTAAATACAATCATCTTATCTGTTCTTACATGTTTTATATCAATTTTGTTTGGTGGACTTTTTGCTTTCCTTGTTACAAGGACAAATATGAAGTTCAAGAAGTATTTAAGCTCAATCTTTATTTTCCCATACATAATGCCGCAGTGGACACTGGCAGTTGTATGGCAGCACATGTTTTATAGCAATAAGGTAACTGGAACATCTGATGGACTCCTGGCAGCCATCTTTCATATATATTTTCCGCATTGGTGGTGTCAGGGAGTATTCCCAAGTGCTGTAGTTTTAGGACTTCACTATGCACCATTTGCTTATATTTTAATAGGTGGCATTTTCAAAAATATGGATGCCAACCTTGAGGAAGCAGCAACTATTCTGGATACACCTAAATGGAAGATCATGTTCAAGGTTACACTTCCTATGATCAAACCGGCTATTTTATCAACAATTCTTCTGGTATTTGGTAGTGCGATGGGAAGTTATCCTGTTCCTCACTATTTGAGCCTTACAACTCTTTCAACCAAGTACATTTCAATGAACAGCACATATACAGGTGAAGCTAGTATCCTGGCTATCATAATGATGGTATTTGGCGTTCTGATCCTTGGAATGAACCAGATGAGTTTAAAGAGCAGGAAAAACTATACTACAGTAACAGGTAAATCTGGCCAGCTTACCAAGATTTCCATTGGAAAAGCAGGTAAATATATTGTTGGAATTATTTTTATCATAATCACATTCTTTACAAGTATATGGCCAATTCTGCTGTTTGCTTTGGAAACCTTCCTTCCAAACCCTGGCGACTACAGCTTTTTGTACACAGGAAATCTTGCTCATCTTACAACAAAGTGGTGGGTTACAAGCGAAAACATCACAGAAAACGGTATGTATGGACAGGCTGGAATACTATACAACAAGACAATCTGGCACGCATTCTTTGGAACCTTATTCCTGGCAGTTGTGTGTGCGCTGATTGCAGGTACAATTGGAACTCTTATAGGCTACGCTGTGGCTAAAAAGAGAAGAAACAAATGGGCAAACTATGTAAACAACGTGGCATTTTTACCATATCTTATGCCATCTATAGCAGTCGGAGCAGCATTCTTTATTCTGTTTTCAAATGAATATATCAATCTGTTCAACACATACACACTGCTGATCATAGCCGGTGTTGTAAAATACATACCATTTGCATCCAGAAGCTCGCTAAACTCAATGCTTCAGATTAGTAATGAGCTTGAAGAAGCAGCAATAATTCAGAACACATCCTGGATAAAGAGAATGACCAGAATCATCATTCCAATTCAGAAATCATCGATCATAAGCGGATATTTACTTCCATTTATGACATGCCTTAGAGAATTGTCTCTGTTCCTGCTTTTGTGTACACAGGGCTTTATTCTCTCAACAACATTGGATTACTTTGATGAAATGGGCTTATATGCATTCTCTAGTGCAATCAACCTGATCTTGATTGTCACAATCTTAGTATTTAATACAATTGTAAACAAGCTGACCGGAGCAAGTCTGGACAGTGGTATCGGAGGAAAGTAATTATGCCAGAGATTATTTTGGAAAATATAACTAAAAGATGGGGAAAGTTCTTCGGTGTAGATAATGTTAGTCTCAATATACCTGATAACTCCTTTATAACACTTCTGGGACCTTCAGGATGCGGTAAAACAACAATTCTTAGAATGATTGCTGGTCTTGAGACTCCAACAGAAGGAAGAATCAAAATCGGAGATACTGTGGTTTTTGATTCAAATGCAGGAATTAACGTGCCACCAAATAAGAGAAAGGTCGGCTTCCTGTTCCAGAACTATGCATTATGGCCAAATATGACCGTATATGACAATATTGCATTCGGCCTTAAGAACATAAACGAAGAGATGCCTGTAGTTGACACAACAGCAAAGCAGACAGGCGATATGATAAGAGCTCTTCAAAATGGTAATAAGGTAAAAGAGACTATTGAAGAATGCCTTGATAAGACAGGTAAGCTGGATGAAAAGAAAGCATATGTTAAGCTGATAGACAGCTTTGGGCTTTCAATCTATACTGCAAAAGAACTCTTTGGTCTTAAGCTACATGAAAAATCAGATCCTGCTTCTGCAGCAAAGAGTGCTCTTGCAGATTATGAGAAAAAACTGGATGAGATAAAGAAAAAGTATGCTGCTGAAGGAAAGGCTTTGAATGATAGGTTCGAGGTAACCAAAAACGGCGCAGTAATTGAAGAAAAGAGAAAGCTATCAAAGGAAGAGATTGATTCAAGAGTCAGAGCGTGCTCAAGAATAGTAAAAATTGGTATGTTCATGGACAGGTACCCTGCAGAGCTTTCAGGTGGTCAGCAGCAAAGAGTTGCTATCGCAAGAACTCTTGCTCCACAGCCACAGGTTCTTTTTATGGATGAGCCTTTGTCCAATCTTGATGCCAAGCTCAGACTTGAAATGAGATACGAGCTCCAGAGACTTCATGTTGAGACAGGTAGTACCTTTGTATATGTAACACACGATCAGATGGAAGCTATGACCCTTGCTACAAGAATCTGTCTGGTAAATAACGGTGTTCTTCAGCAATATGCTGCTCCGCTTGAAGTATACAATAAGCCTGCAAATCTTTTTGTAGCAGATTTCGTTGGAAATCCATCAATGAACTTTGTTGATGTAAAGGCATCTCAGGATACCGATGGAAGCTTTGGTCTCACAATGCTGGATGGAATTAAGGCAAGCTTTGTTCCTTCAGAAAAGATTGATATCAAGGAATGGAGAGCTTCTAGGGACGAAGAAGAAAACAAAAAGCAGGATGCTGAGCGCCAGAGATTATCCAAAAAAGGCGCTGTTGAAAAGAGTAATAAGGATGAGGTATTTAAATACCATATCCAAAAGGTTGAAGAAGAGGATGAGAGCCTATTGGATGAGCCTGTTATTACTGACGAAGATTTTGTACTCGGCATAAGACCTGAAGCTATTGATATTGATGAAAACGGTAGCATTGACACCACTATTTATGGTGCGATGCCTACAGGTATGGAGTCTACATTAAAGCTCAAGGTAGGCGATTTCCTTCTTACCAGTGTTATTTTTGGCGGAGTAATCTATCAGATTGGCCAAAAGGAAAAGATAAATATAACTGGTAATGATATTCTTCTTTTTGATAGAAGATCTGGAAAGCTTATATGCAGCGGCTCCCTTAAGTTTTAATTGACATAAACGTCTCCCCCAAATCCCCCACCAGGGCAATTTCCGGTGGGGGATTTTTTATGAGGTGCGATAATCCCGCAAGCGACATTTTTTAATAAAACAGCAACAAAACTCAAACAAAAGAGAAATATTGGAAGAGTATTCTAACATCATCAAATGAATCAATCCACGAAAGGAAAGGAATTATTAAAATGGCTAAGTCAAAAATTGTTAAAGCAAGTAAGAAGATTGAGAAGGGTGTTGTTGGAGGCTATAACGCAATTGAGAATTCAGTTGTAGGCGGCTACAAAGCAGTAGAGAGTGGATTTGTAAAAGCATTCACAAATATCAGCGATGGCTTTGTAGATTACTTTTTTACAAGAGACGGAGAAACAGTTGAGCAGGCCAAAAGCAGAATGAAGCAGGAAGCTGAAGACAAGAAAACAGAAAAAAATCACTATGTAAAGATTAAGTAATTGTAGTTGCTGTTTATTATTAAAAAAGATAGTCAAATAATAGGAGAAATAATTAAAATGAAGAAGAGTACTTTTGTTGCAACAATAATGGGAACTATTGGTGGAATCCTTTTTGCACTTGGAATGTGCATGGCGCTTGTAACTGAATGGGGCGTTTTTTCACAGGGAATTGTTTTAGGCGTAATAGGAATCGTTGTACTTCTTGCTATGGTTGTTGTTTGGAGAAAAATGGAAAATAAGGCGCCAATCAAGCTTAGCCCTAAGGTTATTAAGTCAACCTGCCTTGGAATTTTTGGATCATTACTTCTTGGCGTTGGAATGTGCCTTACAATGGTAACTACATATTTTGTATTAGGAATCGTAGTAGGAATTGCTGGAATCATAGCTCTTATAAGCCTTATACCATTTGTAAAAGGTTTGCAATAAAACGGTATTCCGATAAAAATAAATGTAATAAACAAAGACTTCAATGTATAATAATGATATGATAACAGGGTCAAAAGTCTCCAGCCACGCCAAGTTTGCTTGGCAGTGGGTGAGAGACCTTATGACCCGCCGAAATATGAGGATAAAAGTGGGACGCAAGTCACACGATATCCGAATATTTCGTAGGATTGTGGGAGTGCAAAGCACGGAACAATCCGTGTTATCACTTTTGACCACAACATCATGGTGTGAATTTAAAAATATCGTTAATTGAAGTCTTTTTTTGCTTGTAAGCTGGTTTCATGTTACTATTCAGTCAGCAGCCAGCACTACGCTGCTGGCTGCGTGAGAAAGTGATTCAAGTGGCAATTTTGTCTATCGCGAAGCGATTTAATTGCAAAATTGCTTCGTTACTGGTCAGGAACTGAACAGTAACGATTTCATGGAGGAAAAAATGGTACATATTCTAGTAGTAGATGATGATAAGGATCTTAATAAGATAGTCTGTAACTTTTTAAGAGACAATGGATTTGATGTAAAAGGCTGTTTGTCGGCAAATGAAGCCTATGATGAAATGTATGGAACTATCTACGATATAGTTATTTCTGACATAATGATGCCAGGAACTGACGGCTTTGAATTTGCCAGAACTCTTAGAGAAGTAAATAAATCTGTCCCGATCCTTTTCATGTCTGCCAAGGATGATCTGGCTTCCAAGACAAAAGGCTTTAATCTGGGAATTGATGATTACATGGTCAAGCCGATCGAGCTGGATGAGCTATTGCTGAGAGTAAATGCCATAATGAGAAGAACTGGTATTGAAGCCAGCAAGCACCTGACTATAGGCAATTTTACCATGGATATGGATGCCATGAGCGCTTTGGTAGACGGCCAGGAAGTGGCACTGACAACAAGAGAATTCAACATTACATACAAACTGCTGTCATATCCAAATAAAACCTTTTCAAGAGCTCAGCTGATGGACGAATTCTGGGATGCAGAGACAGATGCCAGTCTTCGTGCGGTAGATGTATATATTACAAAACTCAGGGATAAGCTTTCTGATTGTGATGGATTTGAAATAAAAACAGTCAGAGGTCTTGGGTATAAAACTGTTTTAAAATAACAAGTGTTCTCGCTATAGACTATATATCAACTCCCTTAGAGGTGCTGCCGTGAGTGAAAATATGAATCTAAATGAAAAAAACGTTAAAATGACAAGGTTCCCTATGTCGGTGTACTGGTTTGTTTTAGGCGCATGCCTATTGGTGTCGGGTGTACACATGGGTATTATTGTTCTTTTTAATAAGCTCAATATTCCATCAATTATCCTTGTACATGTTGTGCTTATATATTGGGCTTTAGCGGCATTTTTGATAGTTATTTACATTCGTAAAAGGGTTAGTAAGAGTATAGAAGAACCACTGCAAAAAATAGCCCTTGCAGCCCACGACATAGCAAAGGGAGATTTTTCCATTTATATCGAGCCAACTCATACACCAGATAGGCTTGATTACATTGATACACTAATTATCAATATAAATAAAATGGTTGAAGAGCTTGGTAGTATTGAGACTTTAAAGACAGACTTTATCTCTAATGTGTCTCATGAAATGAAGACTCCGATAGCGGTTATAAAAAACACCTCACAGCTATTGAAAAAAGAAGATCTTGGCGAGGAAGAGAAATCTGAATATCTAAACATGATAGATAGGGCCGCCACCAGATTATCCAGCCTTATTACCAATATCCTGAAGCTTAATAAGCTTGAGAATCAAAAAATAATACCAAGCGCAGAGAAATACGATGTATGCCGTCAGCTTACGGACTGCATTATTCAGTTTGACAATAGATTTGAGGAAAAAAACATTGAGCTCGAGGTAGACATTGAAGATGAAGCCTTTTCCTATGGTGACACAGAACTGATGGAGCTTGTATGGAACAATCTGTTGTCTAATGCGGTAAAATTCACTGAAATAAACGGGACCATAGAAATAAAAGAATATACAGAAGGGGATAGGATATATGTCTCCGTATCTGATAACGGTTGTGGTATGAGCGAGGAGACACTGCATAGGATTTTTGATAAGTTCTATCAGGGCGACACATCTCACTCTACAGAAGGCAACGGCCTTGGTCTGGCACTGGCTTATCGCGTGGTAAGCCTGATGGGCGGACAGATTAAAGTTACAAGTAAGGAAGGCGTTGGAAGTACTTTTACAGTAAGTATACCAGCGCATAAATAGGTTGCAGGTATGGCAAACTTTGAATATAAGACAATAACAGTAAACAATGACATATTTGAATACGTTTTAAATAAATATCTAAGCTTTGGATGGGAAGCTGCAGAACCGGTTCCAACCAGAGACGAGATTCTGAGCCGCGAAGCAATGTCTGGTGATAAAAGAGTGTCCTTAAAGCTAAGGCGAGAGGGAAACTATGTAAATGTCGCAGAATTAAAGCGTCTGGAAAGCCAGTTTGATACCTGTATCAGGGATATTCAGGCCATGGAAGAGCGAAAAAAACTACTTCCAGTCATAATGGTTTGTACCATGGGAATTATTGGATGTTTATGTATTGCTGAAGCAGTCATAGCGCATTCTCATGGATTTTTTGGCTTGTTGATCGCTATTATATTAGGATTTTTGGGAGTCTGCGGTATTGTATTACCTTATTTCATTTTTCCCAGAATTTCCCAAAATCAGAACGAAAAGCTGGACCCGATCATTTTGGCCAAATATCAGGAAAGTGAGCTTATTAGCGAGAAAATAGTTCATTTATTGGGCTAATTCTATGTCCAGGATATCTTCAAAGCTAATCTTTTCGTTTACAATCTGCAAGGTGTGAGCTGTAGGTGTCAGTTTGGCAAGAAAACCGGTTTTTTTCAGGTACTCGTCCTTGTAAAAATAGGTTACAGTGACAATAGAGCCTATTTCCAGGCTGCGAAGAACTTTATCCAGTTCTTCTTTACGCTCCTCTGATAATTCTATTTTTTCCACAGTTATTTTTTCCCGTGCCAAAAGAGCCTCTTCAAAGCCTTTTAGTGCAGCGAAGGGGATAAACTGCTTTGCTCTTTTTTCACGGTCCATGGGATAGTGTCTACTCACCGCTGCTATGACCTCCTATCTGATGATTTCTGGTTCTTGTAGTAGCATTTTCCAATAAATTCATGCCTTTTAAAACGGCATCCTTGCCAAACTTTTTCTTTATGGCGATAGCTGCCCGCTGCGCACGCCTGTCCTTGTCGGACATCTCCGGGTCCACGAACATGTTGTATTGGTGGTATTCTTCAGGAATTACACTGCTGCAACACAGATTTATACGCCTTATCTTTTTGTCAGGATTTACCTTAAGCTCATAGAGCCGCTCAAAGGCTGGAATTATTACAAAATCATCACTTGTTTCATCATCAAAGGTCATACTGCCGCCGGTACTGGTGCCGTCATAGTATCCGTCCGCATAACCAATATATAGAGAGATTGATTTGGTCAGCAGATGCTTGTCTACCAGATCAAGGCACAGAATATCAGCCATTTCCTTTACTACAAGTCTTGCATCATCATAGTCATAATCTTTCATCAGCACCTGACCGTTAGTGAGAGAGTTGTTTTTGGAGTGATAGGCGTGAATATCTGCCATTGTGGTGGACTCTCTGCCCCAGGCGTGGTCGATCAGAAGCTCAGCATCAATGCCAAATAGCTTATATAGCGTATCTTCGTTTGCATGAGCAATGTCTTTCATCGTCTCCATACCATATTGGCTAAGGCGTCTGGCAGTGCCCGGGCCTATTCGCCAAAAATCAGTAAGCGGTCTATGGTTCCAAAGAGTTTCTTTGAAGCTTTCCTCGTTTAGTTCTCCTATAAAGTCTGGGCTATGTTTTGATACAATATCAAGCGCTATTTTTGCAAGATAGAGATTGGTGCCTATTCCACAGGTGGCTCGTATATGCAGCTTTTCCCATATATCTTTCATAATGCGCTTGCCAAGGTCTCTTGGAGTCGTGTCATAAAGAGTGAGATAGTCTGTAACGTCCATAAATGCTTCATCTATGGAGTATACATGAATGTCTTCTTTTGCAATGTAGCTCAAATATATTGAATAGATATCAGCTGAATAATCGATATATTTCTGCATACGGGGCTTTGCAATGATATATTCAAAATTTGGTGGTATTTCCTGAACGCGGCAGCGATTTCTCACGCCTAGAGCCTTTAATGAAGGAGAAACAGCCAGGCAAATTGTATTCTTGGATCTGTCAGGATCTGCAACCACAAGATTGGTCGTCATGGGATCAAGTCCGCGCTCTGCACACTCTACAGAAGCATAGAAGGATTTTAAATCTATTATAAGATATGCTTTTTCTGGCATTGTGGCATTGCTCTCCTTTTACACAAACATACATTCTATTATGATTATAACGTGAATGTCAGATGAACACAAGTTCCTGCAGATCCGGCAAAAGAGGTTGACGGTATGCGCCTATAGACCGTGGATTCGATCGGATCTGATTGAACCGGCTGGCGATTCCAAGGTTGCTGCGACGGGCTACTCATTTCCTAGCGGACATACAAGAACTGCAACAACAATATATGGAAGTGTAGTGGTGTGGCAAAAGGATAAGAGAAGATGGCTCGCCATTCTCTGTGGAATTCTGATTCTGCTAACAGGATTTTCGAGAAATTTTCTTGGAGTACATACTCCGCAGGACGTTATTGTAGGCTTCCTTGAATCAATACTTATTATTTATGTGGTTAGTGTAGCTTCCAGGAAGATTGACGGAAATGAGAAAGTTCTGGACATTCTTACATTAGTTGGAATTCTTGTAATTATTGCTTCGCTGGCATATATTCAGCTAAAGCCATATCCGATGGACTATGATGCAAGTGGGGCTCTTCTTGTAGACCCGCAGAAGATGATGAATGACTGCTTCAAAGCTTGCGGCGCACTTTTAGGATTTTTAATCGGAAGTTATATTGAGAGACACTACATTCATTATGAAATTCCAGTAGGGGCAAAAGAATTGCCTATGCTGGTATGTGTAGGAGCAGCAATAGCATTTGCCTGGAAGGAAACATTTGCTCCGGCAACCATAATTGCAGC
>JAZRKG010000039.1:0-18223 GCA_045646185.1 Butyrivibrio sp. | reverse complement strand
AGCCTTATATGTGATTTCTGTCCGTCGGACCAGAGATTTGCTTACAGCTTCCTTCAGATTCCACCTCACGATGGACACCCTTGCTGTTCAGCTATACACTTCCCACTATCTGGGCGTGTTCGGGACTTGCACCCGTTAGAGCGCGCCCATGGCGCGCAAACATAAAAAAGGTAGCGCATTTAAGCGCCACCTTCATTATTTGACTGATATAACCAGTTCTGCATCAGGGATTCCTGCAGCCTTTAAAACTATCTTAGCTTCGCCTTTATCTTCTTTTGCCCTAATTACGGCCTGAGCCTTTCCCAGATACGTAGTGTGAACATTACCAGTAAAACTCTCAATAGGTGCAGGTCTTGCTGATCCAAATGCGATCATATCTGCAGCCCCATCAACCTCGATAGTGACAGGCACATCTACAGAAGATTTGGTTGTTCCTGCATCTCCCACAAGATCGATGTCTACATAGCACATATCTTCTCCATTACCCGATAGCTCTGTCTTTGATGATGTAATCTTAAAACGCGTATTACCACTTTCCGTTGAAAGACTCTTTTCTCCAATAAGTTTTCCATCAGATGTATAAGATCTGGCTACTATTTTCCCTGGCTCATAAATAACCTTTTTAAACTCAGCTTTATATTCCTTTGTTTTCTTTTTGCCATAACTCCTGTCATTCACAAAAAGTTCTACATAGTCACCTGTAGCATATACTCTTACTTTGTTTTTTCTTCCCTCACATCCTGGCCAGCTCCAGCTCGCCACTCCATCAGTATCGCGCCACATACTTACAGATCCTTTGTCTCCTGCATGCGTCATTGGCTCTACACTTATTTCCGGAGTGTCTGTCATATGCCAGAGCATTCTGCTCCATTGCTGCTCCGGTCTTATCTTTCCGCAAATATCTATAAGTCCTGCTCCACCTGAAATGATCAGCCTGTTATTATTCTTTTCACTCTTATATTGCACAGTGCCGAGACCTGATTCACCAAGATAATCCCAGCCAGTCCATACAAAATCACCCACAAGATAAGGAAGACTCTCAACAAGTTTCCAGTTTTTATAGATTGAACGTGGCAATGTTTCAGAACCAACTATTACCCTTCCAGGATACTTCTTTCCTTCAGATGCATATCTCGATGTGGCATAATTGTAGCCGTTTATGTCAAATGCTCCGTCCACCAGCTCTGTAACCTTATCAGCATCTTTCTTTGATGCCATCTTATCCATAATGTCGCCCATGTGATTCATCAGCATGTTAAAGAATGCGCTGGTAGGAACATCATCCATTGACTGGTTTCCAGTGTTTTTCTTGGAATCCTCATTGCCATACATACCTTTTCCCTTAGCTGCCATAGTTGCAAGCATCAGGTTTATTCCTGCAGTTACTGCACGTGTCGGATCAATCTCTTTTACAAAGAACTTCATCTCCCTTGCCATATCTGCACCTGCACTGATACCCAATTCAGAAATCTCATTTCCGATTGAATACATGATGACTGAGGGATGAGAATAATCTTTTCTGAGCATAGCCCCAAGATCTTTTTTCCAATTGATCTTAAAATCCTCATCAGCATAATCATTTGGATTTTTATGGATCAGCCAGTGGTCAGCGAACTCGTCCATAACATATATTCCATACTTATCGCAAGCTTCAAGCATTGTCTTCGAACAAGGATTGTGTGAGCTTCTGATCGCATTAAAACCAGCTTCCTTGTGAAGCCTTACCTTACGAATCTCTGCCTCGTCATAAGCTGCTGCTCCAAGGATCCCATTATCATGATGAATACAGCTTCCTCTAAGGAGAACTGTTCTTCCATTTATAGTAAGTCCGCGATTAGCATCCCACCTGATTGTCCTAAATCCAAACGCATGTATCTCGACGTCTGTTTCTTTTTCATTTTGTAAAAGAGTTATTGTAAGTTCATAAAGGTTTGGAACTTCGTCATCCCATAATCTGGCATTCTCGACCTTTAAATCAGCGACAAACTTTCCATCTTTAACTTCCGCATCTTTAGAGGCAACCTTTGCTCCTTCATAGGATATAGAAAGCCTGACCTGATCACCGCCTGTAGCTTCTCCCTTTATAGTTGCCCTGCCATCATCTGTTGCATTTATGAAGACAGAATCAGGAACAATGTGCGCCTTTTCGCCAACATACAGCTTAACATTCCTGTAAATGCCGCTTCCTGAATACCATCTGCTGTTTGGACATTTTGAGTTATCCGCAATAACTACTACCGTGTTTTCAAATCCATATTCAAGGTCGTTAAGCGCCACAAAAAAGTTGGAATACCCATATACATTTCTATAAATTTCTGTTCCATTGAGAAGCACTGTTGCCTTCTGATAAACGCCTTCAAACTCCAGCATCACACTCTTATTCCGCCATTCATCAGGCACATTAAAAGTCTTTTCATAATAGTACTTACCGCCAATGAAATATCCGCACGCTGATCCAGCAGGACTTTCTTTAGACCTTTCTTCAAAAAGCATAGCATCATGCGGAAGAGTTACTTTCTTTATATTGTCTCTGTCATTTTCCTTATAAAAATTCCATCCCTTATTAAAAGATTTCTTTTCCATGCGTACCCCCTTAGACTGCTTCAAGCTTCTTGTTTTCATCATCAACCTTCATAAATGCAAGACACAGAGTGATAAGGATTGTGAGAATAAACGGAATTCCACCATATATAAATTTTATCATATTATTTACTTCAGGAGTCTGAACCTCTGCTGTTCCAACATATCCCACTGCGGAAAGAAGCCATCCAGCCATTCCAGCTCCAACACCTCCACCAATCTTCATTCCAATCGAAGAACAGCTAAACATCATTCCCTCAGTATGAATACCTGATTTCAAGTAATTATTCTGTGCCACAGCTGCAACCAGTGCATTTAAAGAGCCCATAAGAAATGCCATTGCAACAGAACGCAGGAAAGAGAATACAACTATTCCAGTGAGGCTCTCAACGTATGTAAATATCATGATCACTGCAGCAAGAATCGATGTAACAATATACGAAACAAGATTAACTTTATAAGTGCCATATTTCTTTACCAGTCCAGGATTAAATATAAGTCCAACGATCATAACCACAGAGGAAAGAGATACCACTCCAAGCAGAGACGCATTCCCCATTATGTACTGGAAGTAATAAACACCTATGCTGGTTGCAAGGTTTGTGTTTGTATACATGAAAAGATATATTCCAAGCAACAGAAGATAATACTTATTTGAGAGAACTGATTTGAGCATTGTTATAAAAGATGCTTTCTCACCTTTATTCTCCGTTCCTTTTTTGTCCTCTTCTACAACCTCTTTACATGCAAGACTTGCAAGAGAATTGAAAACAAGGAAGATTATCGCAAAAATAATA
Source organism: Butyrivibrio sp. (assembly GCA_045646185.1). Taxonomy (GTDB): domain Bacteria; phylum Bacillota; class Clostridia; order Lachnospirales; family Lachnospiraceae; genus Butyrivibrio. The sequence continues at coordinate 14,846 of JAZRKG010000039.1, read as the reverse complement.
GCAACAGTTCTCCATCCTGCAGCACCCCCACCTAACACCTGAACAAGATCTACAGTTGATGCAGAAACTATTATGGATGCAAGTACCGCGAATATATATCTAAATGATCCAAGTGATACTCTCTCACTTTCATTCTTTGTTATCAAGGCAGAAAGCGTCGCATAGGATATGTTGTTTGCTGTGTAAAATAGTGCATTAGCGCAGGTATAGAAAATGAAAAACCATACATATTGAGCATTTTGCCCCAGTTGCTTTGGTATGGTAAATATAAGTATCAGGCTGATAGCAAGTGGAAATCCTGAATAGAACATCCAAGGTCTAGCCTTGCCCATTTTACTCTTTGTCTTGTCAATTAGATTTCCAAAGAACACGTCTGTTATTCCATCAAACAGCTTGCTGACCATAATAAGTGTCCCTACAATTGCTGGCTCAAGTCCTACAATATCTGTAAGATAGATCAGCGTAAATGATGAAACCATCATGTAAAAAAAGTTTGACCCTAAATCCCCAGTTCCATAAGCTATCTTCTTAGGTAACGTTAAGTATTTTTTCTCCTTTTCCATTTTGTAATCCTCCAATGCAAAATGTTTATGTTACAAATTAATGATATTGCACTAGAAAATTGATTAAAATGGCACATATGATATAATAATCGTATCAAATGTATCATATTCAACTTAAAGGATAATGTTATGGATAACAACATGTTTTTTGATGTCTCCAGTCAGGGAGAATGCCTGGATTCATTGGCCGAAAATCTATATTCAACAAATTATATTATTTCAGATCCTCTTAGACTGACTTTTGAAACCGTACATCCAGCTGACCATGATGAAAATTTCATTGTATCCATGATGACTCCAAGCTTCTCAACTATATCAGTCATTCCCGCAGGGCATCCCAACAATCCATCGTCAAGAACGGAGCTTCATACCCATGGTTTTTATGAACTTATGTATGTAATTAAGGGTGAATTATATCAGAACATTGAATATGAAAGACATTTATATCCTCAGGGAAGTCTGTGCCTTGTAAATAAAAACATTCACCACGCAGAAGAATTTTCCACAGATTACAGATGTCTGTTTCTGATGATTTCAGATGATTTTTTAAACTCTATTTTCTTTCCAAAGGATGCGTTTGTTTTTGACGAACATTCCATACTAAGCAACAGCTTTGCCAGCAGCTTTTTTGGCTATGGATCTGGCAACAGAACAAACACAAGAGAATATATCGATTTCATCCCCAACAAAGATGATCTGACAGTAAATAAAAAGATGTATGACCGCTTTGACCGTCTGACTAACCATATGTTATACCCGTCTCTTGGCAGTACATTTGCAATCAAATCTGCAATCCTTGAAATATTCGGAGCGCTGTTAGATGAGAAATCCTACAGCACCATTCCCATCAACATTGGCTCCGATAAAGAGTTTCAGGTATTTGACCACATCAACTCATCAATGAACAGGCACAACGGACGCATCAGCAGATCACAACTAGAAAAAGAACTGTCATATTCCGGTTCATATCTGAACGCTATCTGTAAAAAATATTCCGGCCTCAGCCTTTTTGATTATGGAATGAGATTCTGCATGGAAAAAGCCTGTAAGATGCTTGAAGACGAATCAATAAATATCACCGATATAATTGAGCAGCTTGGTTTTACAAACAGAAGCCATTTCAACTCAATCTTTAAAGAACATTACAAGCTTACTCCATCAGAATACAGAAAGCAAAAAAGTGTTGCTGAGTCCTATAATTCTCATTCCTGAAGGCTTTCAAAGAATTCATCTGCCCTTTCTAGCCAGCCTTCAACACTTGTTCCAAAGCCCACGTTAAAGCCATGGCCTCCCTCTTCTCCAACCTCTACCTCGTATACAACACCATTTTCTTCAAGAGCTGCAATCATTGAAGCTGCATGAAGAGTCGAATCTACCATATCATCAGCACAGTACACGATATAGGTTCTTTCATAAAAAAATAGTGTTATCAGATAACGGATTACTGATAACACTATTTTAGCATATACTTTGATGAATAAATTATCCTTTTACACTTCCCAATGTAAGGCCTTTAGTAAAATGCTTTTGCATAAATGGATAAACTATCATAAGCGGTATTATAGAAATAAAAATCTGAGCCGCCTTCATATTTGAATCATTTACCTGAGTGAGGTCCATAATTTCTTTTAAATCACCGGATGTAAGAGCCTCAGTCGTTGAAACGACCAGTGTTTGAAGATATGATTGTAATGGATAATTTTCTGTGTGGTTAGAATATATTAATCCATCAAACCAGGAATTCCAATGCCCTATCAGACTAAATAGTGTAATGGTGGCAATGGAGGGTTTTGAAAGAGGGATGAATATTTGAAATAAAATCCTCCATTGCCCCGCACCATCAATTTTAGCTGATTCTTCAAGTTCTTTAGGAATTCCCCTAAAAAAATTCATCATGATTATACATGAAAAAATTGGTAAAGCACCTGGCAAAGTCAGTGACCATATAGTATCTATTATTCCTAGCTTAGATACTAGATAATATGTAGGCATAAGTCCGCCATTAAAAAGCATGGCTGTCAAAAGTATTGCAACATAGAATTTACGGGCCCTAAATTCATAATCTTCCTTCGACAGCGGGTATGCTGCCATTATTGCAAACATAACATTTAAAGGTACTCCCACAACAACTCTTATTGTTGAAATTTTTATTGACTCCCAGAATCTAATGTTTTTAATAACATATTCATAAGCCTTCAAATTAAATTCAACCGGCAGTAGTCCTACCCTGTTTTGAATTATTGCCTGTGAAGAACTAAATGATGTAGCCAGCAAATTTAGAATTGGCACCATACAGCTCAATGCCAAAATGGCGATTATAATGTAATTAAATATCTGAAATACTAATCTTGATTTACTAATTTTAATACTATTCATATTACCAAACCCTATATCCAGCAAATTTATCTGCAAGCTTATATCCAGTCATAACTAAAATGCACGAAACCACCGATTTAAACAACCCAACAGCTGCTGATAATGAATACTGCTGATTTATAAGACCAAGTCTATAAACAAGAGTATCTATAATATCTCCCGTTTCGTATACAGCAGGACTATATAAGTTAAAGATTTGATCAAATCCTGCATTTAAAACACTTCCAATTGAAAGAATTGTCATTAAAGCAATTATTGGGGCAATACCTGGTAGTGTCACATACAATGTCTGCTTCCATTTTCCAGCACCGTCTATAGAGGCTGCTTCGTATAGGCTTGGGTCAATCCCGGTTAATGCTGCTAAATAGATAATTGTGTTATAGCCAAAATTTTTCCATATATCACTAATAACCATAGTTTCCCTAAAGGTATTGTTGTTGGCAAGAAAATAAATTGGCTCATCAATAATTCCCATTTTCAGTAATACATTATTCATAAATCCAGGCGGAGTAGCTCCATTTCCAGGAGACAAAAAACGAATAAGGATTCCAGCCATTACAACCCATGATAAAAAGTAAGGTAAATAAGTTATTGTCTGAGTTATCTTTTTAAAAGCTTTATTTCCAATTTCGTTTAACCCAAGAGCAAAAAGAATTGGTATAACAAGGTTTCCAACAATCTTCCAAATTGCAATAATAAGAGTATTCTTTATAGCAGGCAGTGTATCAGGTAAAATAAATATTTTTATGTAATTAGATATACCGACAAAATCTGATTTAAAAAAACCTTTTCCTGGTTTGAAATTTTGAAAAGCCATCAATATACCAGCTGGAATTGGAAGTATATTAAAAATAATAATTGAAACTATTGGCAAAAATAACATTATATGAAAAGCCATAGTATCAGAGTTTCTTTTTTTATTTATTTGATTCATACCATTCTTTTGCATCGTCAATACAATCCTGTCCTCCCATAGCAAGCCAGCTCTCAACAAAGCTGTCATAGCTTTCAACATCGTCACCTGTAATGATCTTGTCAATTTTCTCTATAAGCATTTTCTTCAAAGTTTCAGAGTTATCTGACATAGTTGAAGTCGCGATGCTATTATAGGCTGAGTAGACAAAAGAATCTTCTTGTATCATCTTATCAATTGCTGCATATGCACCCTGTGGATCTCCAAACACTGTATATAATGCACATCCATTTATAAAGTCTCCATCATTTTCAGCATCAAAATTCCCATCTTCAAGCTTAGATAAGTAGTAATACTGCGCATTATAATCACCCAGCTGCTCAGCATTCAGATTACTTGTATCACCTGTTTCAAGCGCTTCAGTTATCTTTTGATAATTGTCATAGTTTTTTAGCGGTTTTAATGTAGGAGTAAATGATAGTTTCCATCCGGAATAATTATCCTGATCACCATAATATGTATAGAACTGTTCAGTGCTATCCGGATAACAAAGCATATGGACACTAAGATTTAAGAGCTTAATCAACACTTCAGGATTTTCGCATTTACTACTAACACAAAATACTTTTTCTACAGTTGAATTAAGGTATGCTTTACTATTGCCTTGTTCCAATCCATCTGGGATTGCTGCAGATATAACATGGGCATCAGGGTCACTTACAATCGCACTACTTGCAGGCACCATACCCGCCCACATAGGGCCAAACCAAATACCGCAATTACCTGCTCCTGCTTCTTCAAAGATAGTATTTGAATCCATTGTGATAAAATCTTTTGCTATACATCCTTCAGTATATAAATCCTGCAAAAAACCAAGCGCTTTTTTGGCTCCATCGGTGTTTGTTCCACCCCAAGTCAGTTCTCCATCTCCGTCAAGAATAAACGCCATACCATTTCCACCATAGTAAACGCCAAAGCCTTGAAAAATTCCGTTTACATCACCAATAGATCCATTCAATACATTAATTCCATCAAACCCAATACCATAAGTATCATCTACACCGTTTTGATCTGGATCACTATAAGTAAATGCATAGGCTACTTCTTTTAACTCATCCATGGTAGTTGGAACTTCCAGGCCAAGATTTGTAAGCCAGTCTTCTCTTATAAACATTACAGTTACGCTATCATAACTGTTACCCATTTTAGGAATTCCATAAAGTTTTCCATCTACATAGCAACTAGAAAGTGCCAGTCCTCCATCAACGTTTAAATACTCTTTTAATTCATCTGTTGCATAAGTTTCAAAGGCATCAGTAATATCAGCAACAACATCAGAATTAACATAATTTAAAAATTCTGTAGAATCTGGTGAAAGAATATCCGGATACTCACCTGACATAATAGCTGTTGAGAGTTTGGTCTCAGCCTGACTGCTATCGACACTATATAAAAACTCAGGAATTATATTATGTTCCTTATATAATTCAGTCCAGCTATTCTCTTCGTAGGTTTCATCTCCTGAAAAAGAAAAATCAGATGCGAAAGAAAAACCATATTTAATTTGCACTGGCTCAGCAAAACCATAATAATCAATATCCAAAGTTTCATCAGCTTCAGTGCTATCAGTACTTGTAATTGCTTTCCCTGTTGAATCATAAGTAGTAACATCAACTGATAAATCATCATTTTGTTGACATCCAACTAACCCCGAAGCCAAAAAAGGCATCAAAAATAAACCTATCATTTTATCTTTTCTCATACTTTTTCCCTCCAAATATAGTGTTTTTTGCTATATGATGATAATATTATTTAAGCAAAGAAATATATATATACCTTATTGATATATATCACTCATTTATTGACATTATAAGAGGTGCAAATGTATAAGGTACTAAAAGAAAGTGATTATTTTAAAGAAAACGAAGATATTTATGCATACTTTTCACCGCAATCAAGAATACTCGATTTACATGCACATACCTTTTGGGAACTTGCTTATATTTATGAAGGTCAGGGAGTCCATCATATAGTATCAAGAAAAGATAATGTTTCAGCGGGAAGTATTGTACTAATTAAACCTGGAACTTATCATGATTTTGTAAATAGCAGTGATGAAAATGGTTCAGGAATGTGGGCTTGCAATCTGCTTATTACTACATCCAAATTCAATAAGATCATTAAAAAAGTTTCGCAAATATCAGATATAAAACTTTTAAACATGTATCAATCCATAAAAAATGATGATTTCAAGTTTTTTCTCACAAAGGATTCGTATTCTTATCATCTTCAAAAAGTATTATGGACGATTGTTCATGAACATAATCATCACACAGTTGGAAGCGACGTAATAATTGAAAACAGTCTTATAAATCTTTTTATTGCACTAATAAGGCAATATGAATATACCAGCAATAATTTCGTTGATGTTGTTACAGAAGATTACGCATTAGATGATCTATTAAAATTTATCGAAAGCAACTACGGTGGTGAGCTTACATTAGATATGCTTGCAGGAATGATGCACTTTTCGCGAGAATATCTTTGTCGTTATTTCAAAAAGAAAACAGGTGAGACTCTTTTTGAATATATAGGAAAAATAAGAATCAGTCATGCCAAAATCATGCTTCTTGATTCAAATCGACCAGTTAGTGCAATTGCCAACTATTGCGGCTATCCCAATGTAAATAATTTCCGAAAGGCATTTGCAAAAGCGACCGGAATGTCACCCACTGATTACCGGAAATTTCATGGGAACAACTCAATTAGTTAAATTTTTAACATCAAAATTTTCTTAATTTTGTACTTTTTATCGATAAAACTTGAAAATATTGATATTCTATAATAAGATGATGTTAGGGCGTTTTTGGCGCGTCAAATATTAATTGTCACATTTTTATGGGGTTTTTAAAGGTATGAAAGAACTAAATTCATGTAAAACAGCAATGTCTACAGCTATCGAGAATAAATACTTCTCTGTTGCTCATCTTTACAAGGATGAAAAAGCTATGGAGATGCATATTCACGATTGCTATGAAGTTTACTTCTCTATTTCCGGTGGAAAACAGTTCCTTATTGATAATAAGATGTACGATATAGCTCCTGGCGATTTATTTTTGATAAACCAGTATGATTCTCACTATCTGACTCAGATAGACAAAGAGCTTCATGAAAGAATTGTCATCATGATAGATCCTGAGTTTATCAAGAGCATTTCCTCAAAAGAGACCAATCTTGATGCATGCTTCCAGGACAGAAGCGCCAGCTTTTCTCATAAAATATCTCTTTCTCAGGAACAACAGGGAAGATTTCTGTATTTCATAAACAAGATCCTAACCTCAAATGGTTACGGTCATGATCTTTTGGAAAAAGCTACATTTACTGAGCTTTTTGTAATGATAAACGGAATCGTAAATGAACAGCAGAATCATACTGAAGCAGAAAAGCCTGCAATGTACAACGAACAGGTAGATGCAATACTCTCCTACCTTAATAACAACATTCAGGAGCCAATCAGTATTGGTGATCTAGCAAAACAGTTCTACATTAGCGAAAGTTACATTTGCAGAATATTTAAGAGTGCTACCGGTACTACAATCAATAAATATATGACTGCAAGACGTATAAGCATTGCGAAATCTCTTCTTGCTGAAGGAATTGGTGTAAGTGAAGTTTGTGAGAGATGCGGCTTTAGTGATTACAGTAATTTCCTTAAAGCCTTTACCAAATCTGTTGGAATCTCACCAAAGAAATATAGTCAGTATTGTAATAAGTGATAACACGGATTGTTCCATGCTTTGCACTCCCACAATACTACGAAATATTCTTACAAACAAAAAATAACAGCGCCCTTTATTACTCAAGGCCGCTGTTTTAAATTTCAATGAATTATGCAAGAGCTGCTGTAATGATAGCCATTGAATATACTTCAAGAGCGTTGCAGCCACGTGAAAGATCGTTGATCTGAGCATTTAATCCAAGTAAGATAGGACCATATGCTTCGAAGTTACCCATTCTCTGAGCAATCTTGTAACCAATGTTACCAGCATTGATATCAGGGAAGATAAATGTATTTGCATGTCCAGCAACTTCTGAACCTGGGCACTTTGTACGAGCAACTCTAGGAGAAACTGCAGCATCAAACTGAAGCTCACCTTCGATTGGAAGATCTGGATACTTCTCTTTTGCTTTCTGTGTAGCATTGTGCATCTTTGTAACGTCATCACCCTTACCAGAGCCAAGTGTTGAATAGCTAAGGAATGCAACCTTAGGATCCATACCGAATACCTTTGCGCACTCTACTGTCTCGCCACAGATCTCAACAAGCTCATCCTCTGTAGGATAAAGGTTGATAGCACAGTCAGCCATTGCAAGAACTTCGTTCTCACCTGTAGCTGATGGACGAACAAGAATAAAGCAAGATGAAACAATTGAGTTACCTGGCTTTGTCTTGATAATCTGAAGAGCTGGACGAACTGTATCAGCTGTTGAATATGTAGCACCGCCAAGAAGACAATCAGCAACACCCATCTTTACAAGCATTGTTCCGAAGTAGTTAGCTCCAGAAAGAATCTTCTTTGCCTGCTCAGGCTCCATGCCTTTGCTCTTTCTGATTTCGCAGAACATTTCAACCATTTCATCAAAACGATCATAGTTTGTTGGGTCGATGATTTCAGCACCACGAATGTTGTAACCTGCATCTTCTGCAGACTTTTCTATTTCCTTTGGATCACCAAGAAGAACTGGCTTTAAAAAGTTACTTGCAAGCAGTCTTGAAGCAGCTTCAAGAATACGAGGATCAGCTCCTTCTGTAAATACAATAGACTTAGGATTTTTCTTTAACTGCTCAATCATTGTTCCAAATCCGTACATAGTAAAACTCCTTTATTATCAATAGTTTAACGCATAAAAGCGCTTACATTTTTTACTGCTTTTACAGATTATAAAAGCAATAATAATAAAATAAATTGATTCAAATCAAACAACTCGTCATCTGCCATAAGTTATTTTTTTATCAATATTTGCTTATAAATTAAGCACTTCAAGCGCTTTTACAAATTACATTTATTGCATTATTTGCAAAGTGCGTATGTATCTCTGGCAATAGCAAGCTCTTCGTTTGTAGGAACAACGTATACCTTAACTTTGCTGTCAGCTGTTGAGATAAGCTTCTCGTCGCCGTGAACTTCATTTGCAGCTGCATCAATCTTGATTCCAAGGTAACCAAGGTACTCAACAACCTTAGCACGTACAAATGGTGTGTTTTCACCAATACCTGCTGTGAAACAGATTGTATCAACACCGTTCATGGCAGCAACATAAGAACCAACATACTTTGCTACTCTGTAGCAGAATGCATCAACGGCTCTGATTGCACCCTTGTTGCCTGACTTATAGCCAGCTTCAAGATCACGGAAATCTGATGAAAGGTCGCTTGAAAGGCCGAATACACCTGACTTCTTATTAAGAACGTTCATAACACCCTTTGTATCAAGACCTTCCTTCTGCTCGATAAACTCGATAACTGAAGGATCAAGGTCACCACTTCTTGTACCCATGATAAGACCTTCAAGAGGAGTAAGACCCATAGAAGTATCTACACACTTGCCGTTCTTTACAGCAGAAATTGAAGCGCCATTTCCAAGGTGGCAAACGATTGTCTTAAGGCTCTCATAGTCCTTACCTTCAATCTCAGCTACTCTCTTACTTACGTATGAATGGCTTGTGCCGTGGAAACCGTAACGTCTGATCTTGTACTTTTCATAGTATGAATATGGAAGGCCATATAGATAAGCCTCCTCTGGCATTGTCTGATGGAAAGCTGTATCAAAAACAGCAACCATAGGAACTGAAGGCATAGCCTTCTGACAAGCTCTGATACCGATCAGGTTAGCTGGGTTGTGAAGAGGTGCAAGATCTGAAACTTCTTCAATAGCCTTGATAACATCATCGTTAATGATTACAGATGAGGTAAAGTTCTCACCACCGTGAACAATACGATGTCCAACAGCGCCGATATCTGAAAGATTTGCAACACCTGTTTCAGGATCTGTAATAGCTTCGATAACAAGTCTGATAGCTTCGTTGTGATCAGGCATAGGTGTTTCTTTTGTAATCTTGTCTTTACCTGCTGGAGTAAAGCTGATCTTACTTCCATCTATTCCTATTCTCTCACATAATCCTTTTCCGATTACAGCCTCAGTATCTGAGTCGATAAGCTGAAACTTAAGTGATGAACTTCCGCAATTAATTACTAATATCTTCATATAGCCTCCATAAAAATAACCACCATGACTCCCTTTTTGTTTCAAATTTGGCCACAATGGTCTATAATCACAGTAATATTACTATTTAAGTATCACACATTGTAGCAAACTTAACAAGGAAAAAACTGTACAAAAATTAGATATTTTTGTAAGAGCTTACAAATATGAAAATCGTTGGAATTATTGCAGAATTTAATCCTTTTCACAATGGACATAAGCGAATTTTTGAAAAAGCTTATGAAAGCGGCGCAGAATACATAATTGTAGTCATGAGTGGCGATTACATGCAGCGCGGAACCCCTGCCATTGCAGACAAATTTACCAGGGCAAAATATGCTCTCGAATCCGGAGCTGACCTGGTTTTAGAGCTTCCTGTATACTATAGCCTTGGTAGCGCTGAGTTTTTTGCCCAGGGAGGAGTTAACATATTAAATCACCTTGGCTGCGTAGACACTCTCCTATTTGGCAGTGAGGCTGGTGATGTTACTACTATCACTCAGGTGGCTCAGGTACTAAACGACGAGCCAGATGATTATATTTCTGAGTTAAAAAAGGCTGTAAAGGAAGGCAAAAGCTTCCCTGCAGCAAGGCAAAGTGCCCTTATCAAGTGCCTCCCTGAGCTTGAGGGAGACTCTCTTTTAGTATCTCCTAACAACATATTGGGAATCGAATATGTTAAGGGCCTTTTAAAGTCAAATAGCTCGATAAAGCCAGTAACTATATCCCGAAACGACAATGGCTACTCTTCTGAAAGCCTTCCTGAAAGTGGCTTTTATGCAAGCGCAACTTCTATTAGAAGCATACTAATGGAAAATAATATTCAAAATAGCCAAAAGCTTTTGAAGCCTTTTTTGCCGGAAAATGTTTTGGAAAGTCTGCTTAACCAGTCTGCTGTTTCCAGATATACCTACGGAAATCTAAATGCATTTTCTGAGCTTTTAAAATACAAGCTAAACCTTGAGAAATTTGACGGCTTTATAGATTACCTTGATATTCACGAGGATTTTTCCGAGAAGATCGTAAATCATCTTGGTGATTTTAAATCCTTTGAAGACTTTGCCCTGTCTCTTAAATCAAGAGACATTACATATACAAGAATCTGTAGAAGTCTGATGCACATTCTTTTGAACATAAAGAAGGAAAACATGCAGGAATATGTAGATGATGGCTATACCACATATCTTCGTATTCTGGGCCTAAAAAAGCAGTCTTCTGCCCTCTTAAAGCTCATAAAGGAAAACGCAGATAAGGAACTGATTCAAAGTCCAAGAAAAGCTTTTGCTTCTATTTCTCCTTTGGAAAAAAGGCTTTTGCAGGAAAGCATGGCTGCATCTTCAATTTACGATCTTGCTCTTTGTCAAAATCCTAAAAATGAATTTACAAAAGAAATTGTTGTAGTCTGAATTCATAAAATTTTTATGATATATAGTGGAAAGATGCGTTACTATCTGTCAAAAATGTCTTATAATATAAAGTAGATTATTAGACATTATTACGCACGGAGGGACTATGGGACAGATAGAGCTTGCAAAAGGTAAAATTTTACATTCAGCTGGTAAAGATACTGTTGAAACACTTGAAATTGTTACAAAAGGCAGCATAAAAATATCTAACCAGTATAGTCATATAGTAGTCAAATTAGGAACCATCCTCGGAACTGTTGAAATACCAGGTGAAGAATATACTTACACCTATGAAGCCGAGGAAGATTCCAATGTCTTCTCATATCCTTACAATTCACCTGAAGATATTTTAAAGGTATTAAAGTCCAATCCCAAAATAGCTCCTATTCTTGCCAGTGCAGCTGTTACTGCTGCGCTTAATTCCATTGAAGCTTATAACCAGCAATTCGACGATGCGGATAATGAATATAACAAGATCAAAAATGATTATCAGGATTATAATACCCTGTGCATTTCTGTTGGTGAGGCCCCAAAGGAATTCCCTGAAATCAATGAAATTGAGGCTCCTGAGCGAACCAATCATATAAAAGACTGGGTGGTAGATTATTTCCAGACTCTTCATGACAACGAAGATACTGTCAAAAAAGGCTTTTACAACCTGTCCCATGACATTTGTACCGGAGTTGTAATGCATGCTCTGTCCATAATCAATATTGTTTCAAATGAGACTTCTCTTCTTTTGGAATACCGCCAGCAGCTTATGAAGGATGCAGGCTCATTTATTGCAAACGTTCATATGCTAAAGACCAAGGCTGCCGGAATAGAAAAAGCTCTTGCTTCCGGGGATGCCTCTGATATTGGTCCTGGCATAGTCAATGCCCTTGATACGATTTTGAATTATGCTGAGGCAGATGAAGAAACCACAACCAAGTTCCGCGATCTCATTATTGAATTTAAAAACAACAAGAACCGCTATGATTCTTCTGATGAGAGTAGAACTCTTAGAAGAAGCATAGGAAATCTTTTCTATAACATTTATATTCCAATTTTTTATAAGAGTCTTGAGGACCCTGAAATTCCAGTGGAATGCAAGATGTTCCTTATGTTTGGCTTTGTAGACGAACAGCTTGCCGGCGATGACAGCACAATAAAGCTCTACAATATCATGAAGGCCTACAGACCGGATCCTGATGGCAAGATTCTTACCGTTTATGAATGGCTTCTCAAAATCTACAATCTTGAGGTTGAGCCGTCAAGAAATGAATTTGACCAGGATTATGGCGCATGGCTGCGAGAACTAAAGATTAACGGAGAAATTACAGCCAAACAGGTAGAAGAAAAAACTAATGATCCTAAAACAAGATTTGAGTTTGAGGTCAAAAACCTGTTTGCACTTGGTAACAGAATGACCTTTGGTCGTATCTCCTCTTTTGTACCTGTATTTGATGAAGCAAATGTGTTAAGACCTTTGGATACAGCATACCTGTCAGTACAAAAGCTATCTGAAGCAGTTAAAAACCTTGCTACGATTGACTTCTCTCTTTTTGCAAGACAAAAGCTCTATTCCAACAAGGAACTGGGCGTAACTCAGCTGTATATTGATGAAGTAATCTACCCTTACATGATTCTCCTTCCAAACGTTGGTAGCAGAGCTTCCCTGTGGCAGGAAATCGAGGGCAAAAAGAGAAGTACTCCAGCCAGAATGCTTATCTCCATCTTTAATACAGAAAATCTTGAAGAATGTCTGATAAAACTGTTTGGCGAGTATCGTTGGGAAATGTGCAAGACCATACAGGGCGTACATTGGAACGATGTAACAGACCCGTCTCTCACCTCCCAGTACTGCGACTATTTGCAGTTCTACAAAAAGAACAGTTCGCTTTCAACGGAAAACAAGGAAAAGCTTAAGATTTCACTTCAGAAAAATAACAACAACTATAAGAATGTATTTATAGCTGACTATATGGCTTATCTGAAGTTTGAGCTTAACTCTTCTCCAAGACTAAACAAGATAGCCCGAGAGATTCTCTTTACCTTCTGTCCTTTCAATAAGGAGCTTCGTGACAAGATGGCTGACAACCCGCAATTCTCACAGCTAATAAGTCACTACAACGCTCACCAAAGCGGTAAGATAAAACCTGTTGTTACAATGGCACACAAGATACAACAGCAAAATATGCCTGTGCCACAGGAAATCATCGATCAGGTTGAATACCTAAAGAGCTAAAAAATAGGAACTGCCCAATTACCATAGCGAGCAGTTCCTTTTTATTTGCAAAAAAGTTATTATCTAAGTTCTCTTTCAAGCTTCTGAATGTACTCTCTTGCAGCCACCGCATTATCTGGAACTGTGTCCTCAAGAGTTGCCTGAATATAAGGCTTCTTTTCATTAGTGAATTTGATGATATCAGTATAATCAAGCTCTCCCAGTCCGCAGGCCATACTCTTAACTTCGCCGTCTATCAGCTTGCAGTCCTTAAGATGAACCATTGCAATGTCTGGTCCAAGAAGCTCAATTGCCTCTCTTATAACTTCTTGTCTCTTGTCATAATTATCTGCATGCAGAAGGTTAACAGGGTCAAAGATTATCTGAAGGTTTGGTGATGCAATTGTATCAAGAACCTTTCTTGCTCTTTCAGGATTCCATACAATGTGTCTGTAAACAGGCTCAATTGCAAGAATAACGCCCATTCTCTCAGCATAATCCACAACAGGTCTTACATTTTTGATAAAAATATCAAGAGCCTCATCGCTGTGGCAAGCCTCTTTGTCATAGTGATAATCAACATTTGGCGCACCTGTTTCTGTTCCAACCATTCCGCAGCCAAGAAGTGATGCAAATCTTAAGTGTGCCATATATTTATTCTGATTTTTCTTAAGATCATTTTCATCAGGTGTAGCCAGGTTTAAATAACATCCAAGTACTGCCACATCAATTTCTGCCTTACTAAAAGCATTTTTTAAATATGCTGCAAATCCTGGCGTTAAAGCTACAGGGTCTGCTGTAAGTCCCTTTGTTTTACCAAGTGCAATATGTGTGCACACAAAGCCCTGGTCTTTAACTGCCTGAAGTCTCTCCTCCAAAGGCAGCTCAACTGAATCGTGAAATCTAAGTCCTATCTGCATATCTTACCCCATTTCCTCGGCAAAGCCATATTGTAATAAATATTATCCAGCATTAGAATTGTCATCATCGCCAGAATTATCGTTATCATCATTATTTGAATTAGTAAAACTAATTATTTTAGTTTTCAATTGCATAAAATTATTACCGATGTTTGCTATTTTTCCAGAAAAAAAGCCTTTCACATCAATGTTATCAATT
>JAZRKG010000038.1:0-18366 GCA_045646185.1 Butyrivibrio sp. | reverse complement strand
CTAAGTTACTTCAAGATTTGGCCGAAGCCTCGTCAGCGAAGTAACTCCGTTCGACTTGCATGTGTTAGGCACGCCGCCAGCGTTCATCCTGAGCCAGGATCGAACTCTCAAGTTGATAGGTTCAATCTCGGCACAAGACTAATTGCTAGTCCTGTCCGTTATTACTTTTGGTTTGTTTACTTATGATTCCCGGCTGGTCATCATAAGTTGTTCTGAATAAATTCATTGAATTTTTCAGGGTTGCATTACTGTTTATTTGTCAAAGTGCTTTTTATTACTGCATTGCCGATTTGTTATTTGTTTCTGTACCGCACCGGCAACGAAGATAATATTATCACTAGGCATATATAATGTCAACGATTATTTTCAATTTTTTTCAAAAAAATTTCCGAGCAATAAATCTGCTCGGAAATCCTGTTTATACATTATCGCAATTATAGTATTTGCTTATTCCATTACAACCGTCTGAGATTGGCCATTCATGGTAATTGTAAGCTCCAATGAGTCTATATTTTTTGATAGACTTGCGTCAATTTCTTTTACCAAAACTAATGTCTTACTTTCTCCTGCTGCTATGGTTCCTGCAAAGGTACTTAGGTCATTATCCAGCATTGTTACAGATGTATATCCCAGATTAGTGCCATTAATACTGATCTGGAAATATGGATTGAGGGATACCATATCAAGGTATTTATCACTGCCGGATTCATTCACTACTCTAAAACTAAATACAAGAAGGCGCTTTCCACTAGATGCTTCAATAACCATAGTGCGCGCATTCTCAGGATAACTGCTGGTTACATAATAGCCATTATATCTAAGATAGAGCCCATCCATTAGCTCCTGTTCCTCAGAATAAGATAATACTCTGGTTTCTGAAGATGAAGTCGTCTGGCTGGAAGCTGTTGAGGCAGATGCTGTTGATTCCTGAGTATCAGTTTCTTCTGACGCTCCTTCAACCGATACGTCTGCAATGGATATGTCTGTACCTGCTATATCTGTACTTGAATCAGCTCCGGCTTTATTAGAAGCTTCTTTTCCCGCTTCATCATCGGTGCTCTTTTCGGAAGATGCCAAATCGTAATCTTCTTCGATTTCCGGTTTTTCTATAACTTCCTTGGAGGTTGCTGCTGTTGCTGCATTGCTTGTTTTAGTACTTTTAGCTGTAGTTGATGATGATGTTTCTTCTTCATCATCCAGTTCCACTTTATCAGGATTTACATATATAAGCTTTTCTACAGCATTATTTGAATAACGCATTAAGAGTCCCGCAGCATACTGAACGGTCTGATCATATTCTTCGTCAGTAAGCTCCGGAAAGCTGCTTCCGCAACCGGTTATTGTTATTGTAGTAATTGTTAGGACTGACAATACAGCTGTAGCAAATTTCCCTCTCATAAGTTTGCCCTCTTATTTGGTTTCCAGTTCAAACCAAAATTCTACGCCGTTATCATAATTGATTACACCATATTGCTGGTGCATTGAATCCATAATCGCTTTTACTATAGAAAGACCTACTCCACTACCACCGTATTCTCTGGTTCTGGCCTTATCTACTTTATAAAACTTATCCCATATATGATTTACACTTTCCTCAGGGATAGGTTGTCCTGTATTAAATACTGATATTCTGACATGACCATCAAAAAGCTGTAGCTTAACTTCTATTATCATGTCTCCGCTAACGTGGTTTATTGCATTACTATAGTAGTTCTGTAATATTTCTTCAGTCTTGAATTCATCTGCCCACACATAGATATCAGGATAGTCATCCATTTTGACAGTAACGCCTTTCTGCCTAGCTAGTATTTCGGCAGATTTGACGTAATTCTTTACCATATCTACTATATTAAAGCGCTCCATTGTCATGTCTGATTTGCCAAACTCAAGTTGGTTAAGGGTTAGAAGCTTTTTAACCATATTATTCATCTTGGTTGCTTCATCAATTATGACATCACAATAAAACTGTCTGCTTTCAGCATCATCATTGATGCCTTCGCTCAATCCCTCTGCATAGCCTTGAATCAAGGCTATTGGGGTCTTCAATTCATGAGATACATTTGATATAAAATCACGGCGCATCTCATCAAGTTCGTTTTTCTTATCAATATCCTGCTGCAATTCATAGTTTGCGTTTTTCAGCTCAGATATTGTTTTTTCAAGTGTTGAAGAAAGTTCATTTATGTTTTCGCCAAGAGTATCTAACTCATTAGTGAATTTTCTTGGCTTGTATTTTGCCTCAAAATTAAGAGCCTTCATTTCATTGGAAATAGAAGACAAATCAGTAATAGGGTCTGTGATTTTTTTGGTTATGTAAAAAACAGTCAGAAGAATGATTACAGCAATCATAAAACCAACATAGGATACAAAGTTATTGGAGATGGTAACACTTTCAGTGATACTTTCAAGGGCTGATCTCATCATTATAAGATTACCATTTGAGAGTACTCCCCAGATTTCCATATAACCGGTATTAGTCCTGGTGTCTGTTTCAGTCTGAAGTGTGTAGTCTTCTGTCTTTTCTATTATTTTCTTATCTTTTGTTAATCCGGTTCCATTCTCAGATAACATATTTTCCCAGAGAAGCTTTGTAAGAAGCTGCACATCACTGGCTGTGGTTTTAATTGTCTGAGAATCTGCGTCTAAAACTATGAGTTCGATATTATATTTTTCGCATACCTTCTGAAGTTCTATATCAAAATCCTGAGAGGATAAATTGCCATTACTTGCTGCAATATTAATTGTACTATAGGCAGTCTTTATCGCTTCTCTTTTACTGTGAAGATAATAGTCATCCAAAAACGTTGTGTTTATAAAAATGACTGCAAATAAGACTGTCAACAATATAGCAAGAAATATAATACTAAACTGGACTCTTATAGAGTGAGCCAAACTCTTTATCTTATTCAAATAACAAATCCCCGCGTATCAATTTAATATCAGGCGCACATCATGCCTCGAATTTATAGCCCATTCCCCATATAGTCTTGATGTAATCGCCTTTTTCGCCCATTTTTCCTCTGAGCTTTTTTACGTGAGTATCAATTGTTCTGGCATCACCAAAGTAGTCATAGTTCCATACGTTATTAAGAATCTTTTCTCTTGAAAGCGCAATTCCTCTATTTTCAAGGAAGTAAGTAAGAAGCTCAAACTCTTTGTAACTAAGCTCGATTGAAGCTCCATCTATTGTTACACTATGAGCGGCTTTATTAATAACAATTCCACCTGCTTCAAGAATATCGTCACTACTTACCTGGTTGGTTCTTCTTAGGATAGCATCTACACGAGCCACAAGAATCTTTGGACTAAATGGTTTTGCTATATATTCATCAACTCCAAGCTCAAAGCCCTGAAGTTCATCTCTTTCTTCTGCTTTAGCTGTAAGCATTATGATAGGAACCTTTGAATAGCTTCGAATTTCCTTACAAACTTCCCATCCATCAAGCTTTGGCATCATGACATCAAGAATAATAAGGGCTATATCTTTTTCCTCAAAGAAAATATCTAAAGCTCTCTGTCCGTCTTCTGCTTCTAATACTTCAAAATTATTTTTTACAAGAAAGTCTCTAACAAGTTTTCTCATTCGACTTTCGTCATCTACAACAAGGATTTTAAGTTTAGTTTCCATTCGAGCCTCCAAATAAAGTATCTTATATCTAAAATAATCAATATAAGTATATGATGAATGTTTGTCGTATCTGTGTTTTTTTGTAGACTATTACACAATAACTGTAATATATGAACCTTAATTAAAATTAAAATTCACTCAGTTTCTTCATCTTCAAGCCAGGTCGTAGTATCTTCGATATCCAGTTCTTTTTCTTTTTGTCTGACAATCGCTTCTCTTTCAGACAAGCTTTGCTGCCACTCGGCATATCGGTTAGTCACATTATTTCTATAATTGATAATGTTGTCATTTTCTGAGCCATTGGCAATAACAAACATTAAAATAACCAATATTATGAGTATTACATTTAAGGCCAGTGAAAAGGCTATTTTTATTGGAAAGCCCCTTTTTACTGTTTTATATACCACCTTCGGTTCACTTGTAGTCTCCGCAGGCTGAGTCTTAACAAATGTTGTTTTTATAGGAATAGGGATAAGATCTTCACTGTCATAGCCTGATTCAACCAGTGCATCTCTGCAATTGGCCAGATAGTGCCATCCTATTGGTGAACCAAAGATATTGCTCTGAACCGCTTTTTCATAAAGAGCTTTGATATCCTCAGGTTTAGAAATAGGCACATGCTTATCAAGGTATTCTATTTTGTGATAATCAGCATCGGCTTTATCTGCATCTTCTTTTGACAAAAAAGAATACCCTCTGAGTATAAATTCATTTTCAGTTTGCTTAGTGTCCTTTGTCTTATTGTCCATATCCTGTACCAAAAGATACTATAAATACGCTCACACTTCGCGCTTTCAGATTCCAGCCTCTCTGTGTGAGAGGGGTTGGTCGGTTATGATAGTGCTTACCATCTTCAGCTGCTGTATTTACCACCAATGACCAGAATCCGCCTTCAGGCGGATCTGGAAGAGTAATCAATCTATCTTCCCAGAATACATTTATAGCAAGATAAACTATATCATCCTGGCTCTTTGCTTTTACATAGCTGGAATATCTGACGCATATAACCTTGGACTCGTTTGAAATATGTCCATTGTACGGATCCTCCGTATGCACTGATATAAATGGCCATCCACATTTTGCAGGCGCTTCATCCTTTTTAATTGCAGGGTGTTTACGTCTGAACTGAATCATATTTCGGTAGAAGTCAAAGTAGGTCTTATTTTTTTCTAACAAATTCCAGTCAAGCCAAGAGATTTCATTATCCTGGCAGTAGGCATTATTGTTACCAAACTGAGTATTTCCAAATTCATCACCAGCAAGCAGCATCGGTGTACCACGACTGCACATAAGGACTACTATGGCATTTCTCATCATCTGGAATCGAAGGGCGATGATACCCGGATCATCAGTTTCACCCTCAACGCCACAATTCCAGCTTCGATTATCATTAGCACCATCAGTATTGTTCCAACCATTGTCTTCATTGTGCTTGTTGTTATAGGAGTATAAATCTCTTAAGGTGTATCCGTCATGGCAGGTAATAAAATTAACTGATGAGTTGTAGCCAGCGTAGTTGTATGCATACAGGTCCATTGAACCAGTTATTCGTTTAACTGCTTCCGGCGCAGACCAGTATTCACCTTTCAGATAGGATCTGATATCATCTCTGTATTTGCCGTTCCACTCAGCCCATCTCTTCCAGGCAGGGAATCTTCCTACCTGATACATGCCGCCTGCATCCCAGGCTTCAGCTATAAGCTTGATATCTCCTAATATAGGGTCATATGCAAGTCGCCTAATCAGAGGCGGGTCGTCCATAGGCGCACCATCTGAGTTTCTTCCAAGAATACTTGCAAGATCAAATCTAAATCCATCTACACGGTATTCTTCAACCCAGTATCTAAGGCATTTTACAATCATCTCCTGTACTACAGGATGATTACAGTTCATGGTATTTCCGCAACCACTAAAGTTGTAGTACTGTCCTTCTGGTGTAAGAAGATAATAGATGTTGTTGTCAAAGCCTCTAAAGGAGATGAATGGTCCATTTTCATTTCCTTCAGCTGTATGATTAAAAACAACGTCAAGAATTACTTCTATTCCAAGCTCTTTCAGAGTCTTTATCATCGTTTTTAGTTCGACGCCTTCTCTGTTGTACTCACTTCTGGAGGCGTAGCTTGTATTTGGGGCAAAAAAGCTTACTGTATTATATCCCCAGTAATCAAGAAGTGTTCTTCCATTAACTTCTCTTTTATCTCTTGTCTCATCAAACTCAAAGATAGGCATAAGTTCAACTGCTGTAATACCAAGGCGTTTTAAGTACGCAGCCTTTTCTTTGATTCCTTCAAAGGTACCTGGGCATTTTACCTTGGATGATGGATCCTTGGTAAAACCACGTACGTGCATTTCGTATATAATGGAGTCGCTCATTGGTATTCTAAGCTGTGGCGCAGCATTCCATTCAAAATTGTTCTGTACCACTCTTGCTCTATAGATACCTTCAAGATTTGCTGACTGTCCCCATACTCTTTGTCCGGATACAGCTCTTGCATACGGATCTAAAAGCATGTGTCTTTTATCAAAAAGTAAGCCTTTCTGTGGGTCCCAGGGTCCATCAACAGAATAGCAATACTCAAAGTCTTCAATATTTAAGCCGAAAACCATCATGGAATATACTTTTCCGATTCGATAAGTATCTGGAAAAGGAATTGTTGCGAAAGGCTCTTTTTCTCCTCGATGGAAAAGAACCAAAGTGATAGAAGTTGCCCCATTAGAGTGCACCGTAAAACTAACGCCATCAGTCAAAGCATTGGCTCCGTACATTTCGTACAGGCCAGGCCTTATTCTGAAGCCGTTTACCTCATCAAGAGCAAGCATCTGCCTTGTCATATCGGATTTACGCAGTTCTTTACCTCTATGCTCTAAGATGGCTCTCTGTTCAATTTTGTGTCGTCTGAATTCACCAGTCATTTATTATGAACACACCTCTCACATATTAATAAAAACTCATATTTCTTCACTTTTAATCATAACACATAATGTACTATAAAGAAAAGTAAAGTATTTATCAAGATTTCGTTATGAAGTAATGAAAAAATAGAGCAGGAAGTGAACTTCCCGCTCTATTGAATTTTTAGTTATGCAGTTTGCAAAACATTTTTTAGACTGGATAAGCTCCATTAGCTGTATCAGCTGCTGTAACATCAACCTTGTCCTGCTGAGCCTGACGATATTTAAAGAAGTCAGTAGCAACCTGTGGGAACAGTGCATAGGACAATGTATCCTCATCCTGCTGCTTGTATGCTTTAACATCTTCTTCAAACTTAGCAAGTCCTGGCTCAAGAAGGTCAGCTGGACGACATGTGATAACTTCAGCATCACCGATAACTTTCTTCTGAACTTCAGGATTAAATGGCTTAATTGTCTTACCATATTTACCAGAAAGAAGGTCCTTAGTCTGACCTGATGCCACCTTATATCTCTCACCCATAAGCACGTTCATAACGGCCTGAGTACCAACAATCTGTGATGAAGGTGTAACGAGAGGTGGTTCACCAAAGTCTTTACGTACATTTGGAACTTCCTCAAGCACTGCATCGTATTTATCAGATGCGTTCTGCTCTTTAAGCTGGCTAACCATGTTAGAAAGCATTCCGCCTGGAACCTGATAAATAAGAGTCTTGATATTAACACCCATAACCTTAGGATCAAGAAGTCCGCTCTTAATGCATTCTTCTCTGTATGGTCTGAAGTGATCAGCAATCTTGCCAAGTACCTTCTGATCATATCCTGTGTCATATGGTGTTCCCTTGAAGGTTTCAACCATAACTTCTGTAGCTGGCTGAGCTGTTCCCATTGAGAATGGAGAAATAGCACAGTCAATAACGTCAACGCCTGCCTCAACAGCCTTCATATATGTCATACTTGCAAGACCTGAAGTATAGTGTGTATGAAGCTGGATAGGAAGGTTAGTAGCACTCTTCATAGCTCTGATGAGCTTATCAGCATCGTAAGGAAGAAGAAGTCCTGACATATCCTTGATACAGATTGAATCTGCACCCATAGACTCGATTTCCTTACAGATATTCATCCAATAATCAAGTGTATATGCATCGCCCAGTGTATAAACAAGAGCAACCTGTGCATGTCCACCTTCTTTTTTACAAGCCTTGATAGATGTCTCAAGGTTTCTCATATCATTCAGACAGTCAAAGATACGGATAATATCAATACCGTTCTGAATAGATTTCTGAACAAAATATTCAACTACATCATCTGGATAGTGGCTGTATCCAAGTATGTTCTGTCCACGAAGGAGCATCTGAAGCTTTGTGTGCTTAAAGCCTGCACGAAGCTTACGAAGTCTTTCCCATGGATCTTCCTTAAGGAAACGAAGGGATGCATCAAATGTTGCACCACCCCAGCACTCTACTGAATGATAACCAACCTGATCCATTGTCTCAATGATTGGGAGCATAAGCTCTGTAGGCATTCTGGTTGCTATCAGTGACTGATGAGCATCACGCAGAACTGTCTCAGTAATACCAATCGGTTTTTTCTCTATATCTGCCATGTCGACCTCCAAACTATAATATGCAGCCATGCGGCGTAATAAATTACGCTCGCACAATTGCATCAATTTACTTTAATTTAGTAAAAATTAGAATACTCCAAATACTGCCATGAATGTACCAGCAACAACGGCTGTACCAACTACACCGGCAACGTTTGGTCCCATAGCATGCATCAGCAGGAAGTTTGCAGGATCATATTCTGCACCGACTTTCTGTGATACTCTGGCTGCCATAGGTACGGCAGATACTCCGGCTGAACCAATAAGCGGATTAACTCTACCATGTGTGATTACACACATAAGCTTACCAAACAGTGTTCCTGCTGCAGTACCAACCATGAATGCACAAAGACCAAGTACAACGATCTTGATAGTTGTTACATTAAGGAAAGCTTCTGCTGAAGTTGTAGCACCTACTGATGTACCAAGTAAGATAACTACGATGTACATAAGTGCATTAGATGCTGTTTCCTGAAGCTGACGAACAACGCCAGATTCTCTAAAGATATTACCAAGCATCAGCATACCAAGAAGTGGAGCTGTAGTTGGAAGTATCATACAAACAACGATTGTAACAACAACTGGGAAAAGAATCTTCTCAAGCTTTGAAACAGGTCTGAGCTGTTCCATTCTGATAACCTTTTCCTTTTTAGTTGTAAGAGCCTTCATAATAGGAGGCTGAATAATAGGAACCAGTGACATGTAGGAGTACGCTGCAACAGCGATAGGTCCTAAGATTGATGTCTGGTTCAGCTTGGATGCAAGGAAGATTGATGTAGGACCATCAGCACCACCGATAATGGAGATAGCTGCAGCCTGCTGATCATTGAATCCAAGGAAAATAGCTAAAAAGTATGCAGAGAAGATACCAAACTGTGCTGCTGCACCCAGAAGGAAACTGGATGGATTAGCAATCAGTGGTCCAAAGTCTGTCATAGCTCCAACACCCATGAAAATAAGTGATGGAAGAATTGCCCACTCATCGAGCAGGTAGAAATAATAGAGAAGACCTCCAACTCCGTTTGAACTATCTTCGATGCTAAGCATAATATCCGGATAGATATTTACAAGAAGCATACCGAATGAGATAGGTACCAAAAGCAGAGGCTCAAATCCCTTGGCAATAGCAAGATACAAGAATACAAGTGCTACAAGAATCATTATGTAGTTGCCACCTGAAATCTGTGTAAATGCTGTCTGCTGCCATAGGTTTTGCAATGTATTTACAATGTAATCCATGTTACAGACCTCCGAAGAATACGATTAATTTAATGTTGCAACTACTTTACCAGCTTCAACTGAATCACCTACAGCAACATCGATTGAAGCAACTGTTCCATCACTAGGAGCTGCAACTGGGATCTCCATCTTCATTGACTCAATAGTAATAACTGCATCACCCTTCTTAACTGCCTGGCCAACTGTAGTATCAATCTTTACAACCTTACCAGCTGCACCAACTTCTACCTTTGTGCTACCAGCGCCAACGCTTGCAGCCTTAGGTGCTGCAGGAGCTGCCTTTGGAGCAACAGGAGCTGCAGGACGAGCTACAGGAGCTCCTGATCCAGCGCCTTCTTCAACTGTTACATCATATACATTTCCATTAACAGTAATTGTATAGTTCTTCATAACTTAAAATTCCTCCTGAATAATAATCTGGATTTACGCTCTCTTCCAGTTACTTTTGTTTGATTTTCTAATTGAACGAACCTGGAAGCCTGTTCCTGAAGTTCCTTCATATGCTGCTATAGCTGCTGAAATAACAGCTACAAGCTCTGCGTCATCAGACAGCTCTTCTTTTTCTGCTATCTGTGTTGTGGCATTTTCAATTGCCTTTTTGGCAATAGCCTTATCGTTTGCCTTAGTATCTTTTTTCTCTGTAAGCTTGTTGATAAATGGGAACAGAGAGATTACAAGGCTGACAATGATAAGTACGAAGAATGCCATACCCATACCAAGAAGAGTATTAAGACCAGCCTTGGCCATTGACTCTGCCTTGGAGTACTGCACATTAATTGCAATGGTTTCAATTGAGCCATCCTCATTCATTATGTATTCAAGAGTGGCATCATGTGGTTTAGCTACTGACTGTGACCCTCTAATTGTAGCATCTACAACAATAGAGCCATCATCAATAGTGTATGTGCAATCTTCTACGCCAATCTCATCAGCAAGTGTCTCGCTTGATGTATATCCTATATCATCAATTGCACTAAGCCATGCTGAATAAGAAGTCTGGTAGAGATTGTAAGCATCTTCTCCAGTATTGTTAACAATTGTTGTATAGAGCAGATCTTCGAAGTTCTCATCTGTAGCTCCTAATGAATAGAAGTATTCGAAGTTACTCTCAATGTTCTCAGCATACTGAAGCAGATATTCTTCGGTCAAACCCTGCTTACCAAGTCTTGTATCCTCTAAAGAAACAGCGTTGTCAGAACTACTGCAAGCGGAGAGACCAAGCAGGCATGTAAGTGAAAGACCTAAAATCAGTAATTTACTTTTCATCCTGATAACTCCCTTCATTAGACTGTTCCATGTTTCTTAGCAGGACGTTCATCTCTCTTTGTGAAAAGCATTTCAAATGCTCCGATAACATATTTTCTAGTGTCTGCAGGCTCAACGATTTCATCTACATAGCCTCTTCTTGCAGCACTCAGACTATTGTTCTGAAGCTTCTTGTACTCAGCTTCACATTCTGAAATAGTTGCAACATCCTGACCATCACAAATAATCTTGGCTGCAAGGGAAGCATCCATTGAACCAATTTCTGTATTTGGCCAGCTAATTGTTATATCAGCACCAATAGCTTTTGAATTCATGATTACATAAGCACTACCAAATGCCTTACCTGTGATTACATTAACCTTTGGTACTGTAGCATTTGCAAATGCATAAACGAGCTTAGCAGCGTTACGTGCTACTCTTCTCTCGTCGCACTTTGTTGTGCCAAAGCCTGTTGCATTTGTAAGTGTAAGAACAGGAATATCAAAGGCATCACAGAAGTTTACAAGAGCTGCAGCCTTCTCACAGCCGTTAGCTGTAAGAACTGTTTCAAACTTCTCAACTTCCTTGCCTTCTTCATCAAATAATGCACTGCGGTTAGCAACAACACCAACTGTAGCACCATTTAATTTAATGAAACCTGTAACGATTTCTTTTGCAAACTCTCTCTTTGTTTCAAAGAAAACACCGTTATCTGAAAGAATTCTAAGAGCAAGAGCCGGATCAGCTACTGCACCATCAAGGTTCTCGCATGCTCTGTTCAGATCATCTGTGCACTCTTCAAGAGAATCTCCATCTTCATTGTTAGATGGAAGAAGAGAAACAAGTTCTCTAATCTCAGCATAAATCTGATTCTCATCGCAAACAGCATCTACGCTACCAGCTTCAGAAGCCTGCCACTTAGCGCTTGATGTGTCGCATTTTTCTTTATAGTTTCCATCAAGAACGTTTGGTGAATTAACGAATAATGATGCCTTGGAATCAGCCATAAATGTAAAGTCTGTAATTCCAGGAATAAGTGCAAGGCCTCCTCCACATGCGCCAAATACTGCTGTGATCTGTGGAACAACACCAGAAGCATTTACCTGCTTTAAATAAATCTCGCCAAATGCATTCAGTGCATCTGTTGCCTCCTGCAGACGAAGGCCAGCAGAATCAATAAGTCCAATAACTGGTGAACCTGTCTTGATTGCCAGATCATAAAGATGTGAAATCTTTTTAGCATGCATCTCACCAACAGATCCGCCTAAAACACTAGCGTCCTGGCTGTATACATACACAAGATTTCCGTCGATTACACCATAACCGGTAACTACGCCGTCTGATGGTGTATCTGTCTGCTTCATGTTAAAATCTGTATTTCTTGCTGTAACAAGAGCACCAATTTCAACGAAGCTGTTTTCATCGAGTAAAGCATTAATTCTTTGACTCGCTTGTGAAGTACTACTCATTTCATTAACCTCCATAGTAAATATTGAGTAAATGTTGAAATAAACTCGACTTCTATTGCTTAGTTTATCGAGAGAATAACCGCAACCTTAGTCAGAATATAGTATAGCACAAATTGTGCCAAAATATACCAATTTTCTGACTTTTATTATAAAAGATATATAAATATTGTTTCTAAGATATAAAAAAAGCTGGGGACAGAAAAATTTACTCCCCAACTTTAAAAAAGCAACTACAATTATCAATATTATGCATTTTTTTAAATCAAATATCAAGCTTTACATTAATTTCTTCTTCAGCCTCTTTTTTGAATTCTTCAACCTGAACTGCATTCAAGGAAGGCAATTCCTCAAGAGACTTAACTCCAAAGCTTCTCAGGAACTCTTCTGTTGTTCCAAATAAAAGAGGTCTTCCTGGAGCATCAAGTCTTCCAAGCTCCTGGACAAGTCCAAACTCAACAAGACGATTTACAGCATGATCACTGTTAACACCTCTGATGCGTTCAACATCAAGCCTTGTAATAGGCTGTTTATAAGCGATGATTGACAGTGTCTCCATAAGAGCATCTGTCAATGTGATTTTTTTAGGTGTCTTGGCAATGGTTACCAGATAGCCATACATATCACTCTTTGTGCAGAGCTGAACACTATCTTCAAGCTCAAGAAGGTCTATTCCGCTATCTGTCTTCTGATATTTATCCTTTAAATATTCAATGTATTTCTTTATATCCTTTGTATCGCATTCAAGTGCTTTAGAAAGCCTACTAATATCTACAGAATTACCCATAGCAAAAAGTATAGCTTCTACTGCAGCTGCGCCTTCTTCTATTCCCATATCAGCTAGCCTTCCTTGTCGTAATAATAATATCTCCAAATGTTGCTTCCTGAGAAATCTGTATTACTCCTGTTTTCATTTCTTCCAAAAGAACCAGGAATGTAACAATTATCTCTGTTTTGCTATTCTGTTTCTCAAGCAGCTGTCTAAAACTGAATCTGTCATGCTCTCTTATGTATGCTCTTATATAGAGAGTCTTGGCATCCATATCTACTTCTTCTCTTTCGATATTACCAAACTTACTTCTGATAGGGTCAATCTTGTCTTCCTGTCTCTTTAAAAGAGCCTGAAATATTTCATTTAATTTTGCAAGATTGGTATCGCCTAATAGCTCTTCGAAGTTTATTGGTTCATCATACTCAAGAACCTCTTTCGGAAGATTCTTGGTCCTATACAGGTGCTGATCAGCACTCATCTGCCTGTCTCTAAGCTCATAGGACATGTACTTGTACATCTTGTATTCCAAAAGCTTTTCAACGAGCTCCGCTCTAGGATCTTCTTCTTCGCCCTCTTCGTTGGTCTCGCGTGGAAGAAGCATTTTACATTTAATATCAATCAGTGTGGCCGCCATAACCAGAAACTCACTGGTTACTTCCATATCATCTTTTTGCATCTGATTAATATAATCTAAATATTGCTGAGTGATACTCACGATCGGAATATCATAAATATCGATTTTATCCTTATCAATAAGGTGCAAAAGCAAATCAAGTGGCCCCTCAAACACCTGAAGCTTTACTTCCAAAGACATATTTTCTCCCTCACTTAACTTTTAAATCTATAACATCCAGCTCCCCTGGATTAAATACTCTCACTTTTATGGTATGAGTTCCAAGCCCTCTGCTAAGAACCATTTTCCTGCCATCAATATCAAATAATCCGCCATCATATTTTGGGAAAAGCTGATATGCAGGAGAGACAACTCCTCCAATAACCGGAAGTCTCATGATGCCGCCATGGACATGGCCTGAAACAGTAAGGTCAGCTCCCCAGCTGGCATATTCATCAAAATACTGTGGATTATGAGCAATAAGTAAATTGAACTTATTCTCATCCGGGTTACCAATCAGCTTCATCAGATGTTCCATCTGAAGCGGATACTTTTTAAACTTTTTAAAATAATCGTATTCAAGTTCAAGCCCGGTTATTTTAATATTGTATTCCTTAAGATATACGCTTTCATTGTGCATAATCGAAACGCCCATATCAGAAAGTTCTTTTTCGTAGTTGGCATAAAAGCTGCCAAAGCGCTCAGGATAAACCATCAGCTTGTACTCATGATTTCCGTTAGCCATATAAACAGGATATCTGCTACTAAGCTCACTTAAAAGTTTAACAGGAACCTCAGAACTTTGCTTTCCGGGATTATGATGAGCTGTTAAAAGATCTCCCGCAACAACTATCGCATCCGGTTTTTGCCTGTCTATTTCTTTAATAAGCTTTTCATTGCTTTTATCCTTACCAAAGCTCTGCTCATGCAAATCCGACAAAAGGCAAAAGCGCATGTTCTTTGAAAGCTTATCTGACTCTATAACATAGTTTTTAACAACAAAGCTATGTGTGTCATGGTATATTACTATGCAAAAAAATATAGCGATCAGTATCAAAACGCTAATAATTATTGTCATTACTTAATCTCCGAAGTTGAACTGTGCTGGTCGAATATGCTTTAACGACATACTAATATATCATAACATAAAAAAGGAAAGAAAAAAGTCCTTGATTAATAACCAAGGACTTTTCTACATACATATTAGTTATATTTACGTTTTCTTGCTGCTTCTGACTTTTTCTTACGCTTTACACTTGGCTTCTCGTAATGTTCTCTTTTACGAATCTCCTGCTGGATACCAGCCTTAGCGCAGCTTCTCTTAAAACGACGTAAAGCGCTGTCTAAAGTTTCGTTCTCTTTAACTATTACAGTTGACATCTTCTCTTACCCTCCCTTCAGTCCCTTCAAGCACTTGACTGATTGGGTTATTTGTTATATTTATGGCAATTAACCACATAACATTATAGATTTTACCATAAAAATTTTATGTGTCAAGTGAAAATCTATAATTTTAAAATATATCTCAAAATTAAGCATTACTTAATCTGAGTTTCTAATACTTTAGCTGCCTCTTTAAGAGCTTCCGGAATACCTGCTGGATTCTTTCCGCCTGCCTGAGCCATATTTGGACGGCCACCGCCGCCGCCACCTACAAGAGCAGCAATTCCCTTTACAAGGTTACCAGCGTGAGCACCCTTTGCCATAGCTCCATCTGTAGCCATAGCCATGAGTGATACTTTACCGTCATTTTCAGACATAAGGACTACAACGCCTTCTCCAAGCTTAGTCTTAAGCTGATCGCCGAGATCTCTTAAGCCGTTCATGTCAACACCGCTTACACTTGAAGCAATGAGCTGAACACCCTTGATATCCTGAACCTGGTTCATAACATCACCAAGAGCTTCCTTAGCCTGAGCACTCTTCAGGGACTCATTTTCACTCTTAAGAGCCTTTAACTCATCCTGAAGCTTTTTGATATGATTTACAAGGTCAGCTGGAGTTGTCTTTAATACACCTGCAGCATCCTTTAACTCATTTTCAAGGTTCTCATAGTACTTTCTTGCATTATCGCCAGTAAGAGCTTCAATTCTACGAACACCTGCAGCAACACCACTTTCAGCTACAATCTTGAACTGTCCAATCTGTGCTGTATTCTTAACGTGAGTACCACCACAAAGTTCTACAGACCAGTCACCCATGTTTACAACACGAACGCTTTCTCCGTATTTTTCACCAAAGAGAGCCATAGCGCCAGTCTTTTTAGCCTCTTCAAGAGACATAACCTTTGTATCAACTGAAAGGCTGTTTAAAATCTGCTCGTTAACTCTGTCTTCAACCTGAGCAATCTGTTCCTTAGTCATTGCCTGACCATAGCTAAAGTCAAAGCGAGTTCTGTCAGGATCCTGATATGAACCCTGCTGCTCAACGCCATCTCCAAGCACTTCCTGTAGAGCCTTCTGAAGAAGGTGTGTTGCAGAGTGGTTTCTGCATGTGCTGTTTCTAAGCTCAGCATCTACCTTTAATGTTACTTTATCATTGTTCTTTATTGTTCCGGATACAACTTCTCCAACATGACCAACTCTGCCATTTGAAAGTTTAATTGTATCTAATACCTTAAATTCTGCTTTATCAGTAGAGATAATACCCTTATCTCCAACCTGTCCACCCATTGTTGCATAGAATGGAGTCTTTTTAACTACGATTGTTGCACTCTGACCAGCTGTTACGCTATCAAGAAGAGCCTCTTCTCCTGCAATTGCGTATACTTCAGACTCACATTCGAGGCTGTCATAGCCAACAAACTCTGTTGTGAGATTCTCGTCGAGGCTGTCAAATAATGCTGCACTTCCAACTGAAAGCTTTGCAGAGAAGTTAGCATTATCTCTGGCTTTCTGCTTCTGTTCTTCCATTGACTTATAGAAGCCGTCTTCATCAACTTCAAGACCATCTTCTGCAGCCATTTCGACTGTAAGCTCAATTGGGAATCCAAAGGTATCATACAGATAGAAAGCTGATTTGCCATCAATCTGCTTCTGTCCGGATTCTTTAACAGTAGAAAGAATCTTGTTAAGCTCCTTCATACCATTTTCAAGAGTAGCTTCGAAACGCTCAATTTCTTTCTGAAGCTCAGAAAGGATATATTCACGGTTCTTTGTAAGTAAAGGATAGCTATCGCAATATACTTCATCAATATAGATAGATGCTACCTTGATCAGATCTTCTTTCTTGAGGCCTAATACTCTGCCATGTCTTACAGCACGGCGGATAAGTCTTCTAAGTACGTAGCCAGCTCCTGCATTTGATGGAAGAAGCTTTGCCTCATCTCCAATAAGATGTACAGAAGTACGAAGATGGTCAGCAAGGATACGCATAGACTTTGTCTTGGTCTCATCATCACCATACTTAAGTCCGGATGCCTTTTCAACATAAGCAATAGCTGATACAAAAAGGTCTGTCTGGTATACATCCTTTGTTCCGTTAAGGAAAGCAAGGATTCTTTCAAGTCCCCATCCAGTATCAACGTTTTTCTGTTTAAGTGGTGTTAAATGGCCATCATGGTGCTTTTCATACTGCATGAAAACATCATTTCCAAGCTCTGTATATTTACCGCAGTCGCAGCCCGGTCCGCAGTTTGGTCCGCAATCAGGTACATCTGCAATATAGAACATTTCTGAGTCAGGACCACATGGACCATACTCAAGACCCCACCAGTTATCATCGGCTGGAAGGTAATAAATATGCTCTGGCTTAAAACCTGACTGAATTCTATACTGTGCGCCCTCTTCATCTCTTGGAGCATTCTCATCGCCAGCAAATACTGTTGCTGCAAGATGATCTGAATCAAAGCCAAGTACCTGAGTTAAAAGTTCATAACTCCACTGGCATCTTTCCTTTTTGAAATAGTCTCCAAGGCTCCAGCTACCCATCATTTCGAAGAAGGTAACGTGGCTCTTATCGCCTACAGAATCAATATCGTTTGTACGAACGCATCCCTGAACATTACAAAGTCTTGTTCCCATAGGGTGCTTCTGTCCAAGCAGGTATGGCATAAGTGGCTGCATACCGGCAACATTAAAAAGAACACCAGTAGATCCGTCTGACACCAATGATACAGCGCCACAATCCACATGTCCTCTCTCTTTATAAAACTCTTTCCAAGCAGTTCTGAGCTCTTTAGAAGTAAACTGTTTCATTATAAACTCTTCTCCTTAATACCCAAATAATCAGAATGTAAACTTATCAGCAAAGTACTGATCAAGCTCAGCAATAGCAACACGCTCCTGCTCCATTGAATCTCTGTCACGAACAGTTACCATGCCATCTGTTTCTGAATCGAAATCGTATGTAACGCAGAATGGTGTTCCGATTTCATCCTGACGACGATATCTCTTACCAATGTTTCCACGGTCATCGAATTCGCAGTTATATTTCTTAGAAAGCTGCTCAAATACTTTTTCAGCACCTTCGTTAAGCTTTTTGCTAAGTGGAAGAACACCAATCTTAACAGGAGCAAGTGCTGGATGGAATCTAAGTACTGTACGAACATCACCTTCTGCTATCTCTTCTTCATCATAAGCACCACAAAGGAATGCAAGAACTACACGGTCAGCACCAAGTGATGGCTCAATAACGTATGGGATATATCTTTCATTCTTGGTATCATCAAAATATGTAAGGTCTTCGCCAGAAACTTCCTGATGTCTTGAAAGATCATAGTTTGTTCTGTCAGCGATACCCCAAAGCTCTCCCCATCCAAATGGGAACAGGAACTCAATATCACTTGTAGCCTTAGAATAGAATGAAAGCTCTTCCTTATCATGGTCTCTAACTCTCATTTCTTCTTCTTTCATACCAAGGCTCTTAAGCCAGTTGATACAATAGCTT
>JAZRKG010000037.1:0-17923 GCA_045646185.1 Butyrivibrio sp. | reverse complement strand
AATGGAAATGGCAACCTCGTATTCATTTTCCTTAAGTCTGGTCTTAATATAGTTCTCACTAAGTCTTATCACAAGCACAGAATGATAGGAGCTGTCCACTACCGGTATCTGACGAACCAGGCATAGATTATAGTATGTTGTTCCATAATCATCCTCATAACTCATCTGCACCCAGAAAGAGGATTTCTGAGAAATAGCCTTCTGGTACCAGTCGGTACTCTCAATAGCTTCATCCACCTGATAAAAATTGGAATAATCCCTGATAGTAGGGTTATCACTATAGATTTCCATACTGTCTATGGCAGCATAGTCATAGGTATAATTGTCAAAAATATCCAATGCATTTATTGCAGTTCTCTCTGCTGCTTCTGTCTTATGCCTGGTCATAAGAAAATCCCATAGATTAACATCATAAGCAAGCTTACCGGATATATTGTAGCTTTGGGTCGTAATCTCAAATAAGGTTGCAGAAACCCTTTGACCATATGATTCCAAAAGCTCGTTATTATTATTTATAAGCAGAGAATATACATAAGCAATTACTACTCCACCAATAATGGTAATAGGAATAAGAGCTACTGCCACATAGGTTAGTATCATCTTCTGCAATCTGCTAGTTTTTAGCCCCAAAACCTTCTTCAACATTTTATCCCCTGTTAGATGGTAAAAAAATTACCGAGACGCTTATGCGCCTCGGTAATAGTCGGTTACTTCTAAATTACTTCTTATTAACAGCATCCTTAAGAGCCTTACCTGGCTTAAACTTAGCAGCTGTTGATGCAGCAATCTTGATTTCCTTACCAGTCTGAGGATTTCTTCCTGTTCTAGCAGCTCTCTTAGCTGTTTCAAATGTACCAAAGCCAACAAGTGTAACCTTGTCCTTTTTCTTCAGTGTCTTTGTAACAGTAGCTGTGAAAGCATCAAGTGCCTTACCAGCATCCTTCTTTGAAAGACCAGCTTCCTTTGCGATTGCTTCGATTAATTCTGTCTTGTTCATAATTTTCCCCCTTTAAGGATTTAATATTTTTACAACTTCGTTTATTTTACCACGTTTTTGCAGAAAACAACAGTGTTTTGAATATTTTTTTACTGTTTTTTGTTATAAACAAGACATTTTTTATCCGATAGCGGCTGTTTTATGATTATTTTGCAATAATATTGAGGATTTTACCCTTAACATAAATAACCTTAACAATATTTTTGCCGTCAATGAACTTGGCAACACTTTCAATTTCTTTTGCTTTTGCAAGAGCGCTATCCTGATCATCCTCTTCAGTAAGACCAACAGCACCTCTAACCTTACCATTTACCTGAACACCGATTTCGATAACGTCTTCTTTGCAAAGAGCTTCATCGAATTCTGGCCACTTCTCATAAGCGATACTCTCTGTGTGTCCAAAGAGACTCCAGAGTTCTTCACCTGCATGAGGACATACGCATGAGAACATCTTTACAAAGCCCTCAGCAAATTCCTTAGGACACTTCTCGTGTGTAGCTGAGTTCATAAAGATCATCATCTGAGCAATAGCTGTATTAAATCCAAGAGTCTCAAAGTCATGTGTAACCTTACGTACTGTCTGGTGATACAGTCTTGTAAGCTTGTCATCATTTTCTGAAACAATATTGTCTGGGTTTGAGAAATAGTTCCAAACTTTATTGATGAATCTTCTGGCGCCTTCAACACCCTGCTGGCTCCATGGCTTTGATGCTTCAAGAGCACCCATGAACATCTCATAGAGGCGCAGTGTGTCTGCTCCATATTCGTATACGATATCACTTGGGTTAACAACGAATTCTGGGAATCTCTTACCCATCTTGATACCGTTTGAACCAAGGATCATACCCTGGTGAACGAGCTTCTTAAATGGCTCCTTTACTGGTGAAAGTCCCTTACTGTAAAGGTACTTGTTCCAGATTCTTGAATACATAAGGTGACCAACTGCATGTTCAGGTCCGCCTACATAAAGGTCAACAGGCATCCAGTGCTTTAACAGCTCCTGGTTAGCAAATTCATCCTTGTTATCAGGATCAATATATCTGAAATAATACCAGCTTGAACCAGCGGAACCAGGCATTGTTGAAGTCTCACGCTCGCCCTTTACTCCGTTATGATCATACTGCTTCCATTCTGTAGCATTGTCCAGAGGAGCTTTACCATTTTTGCCCTTGTAGTCTTCAAGAACAGGAAGCTCTAATGGAAGTTCATCATCATCAAGTACGTGGATGCTGCCATCTTCAAGGTATACGATAGGCATTGGCTCACCCCAGTAACGCTGACGAGCAAAGATCCACTCGCGGAATCTGTAATTAACTGTCTTTCTTGCTACGCCCATCTTTACAAGCTTGTCTGTAATAGCTTCCTTGGCCTCTTCTACAGTAAGTCCGTTGAACTCTTCTGAATTAATAAGCTTACAGCCTTTTCCAAGGTAATCCCCCTTTTCAAAAGCGTGCTCAGATGTATCACCACCATCAATAACCTGGATATAGTCAAGTTTATGAACCTGTGCATACTCAAAATCTCTCTGGTCATGACTTGGTACTGCCATAACTGCACCTGTACCATAGCCGCCAAGTACGAAGTCACCGATAAATACTGGAACTTCCTTGCCGTTAACAGGGTTTATCGCATAGATGCCCTTTAAAGGACAACCTGACTTTGTCTTGTTAAGTTCAGTTCTGTCCATATCAGTCTTTTTAAGAGTCTCATTGATATAGTCCTGAACCTCATCTTTGTTTTCGATTCTGTCCATGAGAGTCTTAACTGTCTCTCCGTCTGGAGCAAGAACCATGAATGTAATACCATAGATTGTCTCAATACATGTTGTATAAATAGAGAACTCTCCTCCACCAACGATCTTGAAATCAACCTCAACACCTTCTGAACGGCCGATCCAGTTCTTCTGGATCTCCTTTGTTGACTGTGGCCAGTCAATTTCATCAAGGCCTTCAAGAAGCTGCTCAGCAAAAGCCTGCTGGTCAATAACCCACTGCTTCATGTTCTTACGAACAACAGGGTATCCTCCTCTTTCAGACTTACCATCAATAACTTCATCATTTGAAAGAACTGTACCAAGCTCTTCACACCAGTTAACCGGCATATCTACATATTTAGCATAGCCGTCCTTGTACATTTCCTTAAAGATCCACTGTGTCCAGTGATAAAAAGAAGGATCTGATGTCTTAACCATCTTGGACCAGTCGTAATCAAAGCCAAGCTCTTTGAGCTGACCTGTAAATGTCTCTATATTTTTCTCTGTAAATCCATTTGGATGATTACCTGTAGAAACAGCATACTGTTCAGCAGGAAGACCAAATGAATCATATCCCATTGGGTGAAGGACGTTATAGCCCTGCATACGTTTCATACGGGATACAATATCTGTAGCTGTATATCCTTCCGGATGTCCTGCGTGAAGACCTACTCCTGATGGATATGGGAACATATCAAGTACATAGTATTTAGGCTTACTAAAATCCCAGACATCTGTCTTGAAGGTCTCGTGCTCCTCCCAGTATTTTTGCCACTTAGGCTCTATTTCTTTTGGATTATAATTAGAACTTGCCATGATACTCCTCCAAATAAACTTAAATCTTTCTATACAGCTTTCTATTTTAAATAAAAAAAAATATAATGTCTAGCCTTTTAATACGACAAAAAAAAACTCCCACAGCAATTTCAGCTATGGGAGTCAGAAATAATCTATTTATAATATCATTGTTTTAATCTACCTTAGAAAGCTTTTCAGCTTCTCTGTGAATGCCTGAAAGAACCTCATTAAAGGTCTCGAAGGACTCAACTGCCTGTCCAGTCGCTCTTACACCTTCATTTGAAAGAGATGCGATTTCTTCACTAGTTGCAGAGAGATTAGCTATGCTGTCATTGATGACT
Organism: Butyrivibrio sp.; assembly: GCA_045646185.1. Classification (GTDB taxonomy): domain Bacteria; phylum Bacillota; class Clostridia; order Lachnospirales; family Lachnospiraceae; genus Butyrivibrio. The sequence continues at coordinate 14,034 of JAZRKG010000037.1, read as the reverse complement.
GAGGTAGCCTGAGTAATAGCTGCAATGCTTTCGCCAAACTTACCAAAATGTTCAATAAGATTTGTAACATTATCATTAATCTGATTGAAGTTCTCTTCTGCAACTACAATCATCTCGTTCTGTTCCTTAACTGTATCAGCTGTATGAGCTATACTTTCCATTGCATCGCCCGCATCCTTGGTAAGCTCTGATATAATCTGTGTAATCTGAGTAGATGCCTGATTGGTTTCTTCCGAAAGCTGGCGAACATTTTCAGCAACAACTGCAAAGCCCTTACCTGCATCACCAGCTCTTGCAGCCTCTATACTGGCATTAAGAGCAAGAAGGTTTGTCTGTTTAGATATAGACATAATGCTTCCAACAATATTCTGAACTTCTTCAACCTTATCAAGAACAGCCTGGGTAAGTTCAACTGTAACCTGGCTTGCAGCATTAACGTCTTCTGATTTCTGTTTGAGGGAATCAATAGCTTTTTGTCCTTCATGAACTGTTTTCTGAGTATCCTCAGAAGCTTCTACCATGACTGTTCTTCTCTCATCAGCCTGCTGAGCCTGTTCCTGAATGTCAGAAATATGTGCTGCTTCATCAGTAATAGCCTGAGCTGTGCTCTCTGTACTATCTGCAATATTCTGCATATTTGCATTACTTGTATTGATTATTTCTTCAAGATCCTTAACCTTTTCATTAGCCTGCTCAAAGAGATCAGTAATGTTAGTTGCTATATCAGACATCTTATTGCTGGTAGCTTCCGCTTCCTCAGCTTGCCCCATAATAGCTTCATTGTTTTCTTCATTAAATTGAGTAAGCATCTGAACAGTATATATAGCTGCAATGGATGCAAGAATCATAACCGCTATATCAGCTGCAATTGTTGAAAGTGTAAGTTCTCCTGCAAGAATTCCTCTTCCCAAAGTCAAAACACCAACTGCAATAATGAATATATCTCCCGCCATAACTATTCTTATATTCAGATAAATCATGGCAGAGAATAATATAGGATATCCAACAATAAAAAATGCCATATCATTAAACAACAATATCGTTGCAACATATGCTATAGTTGAGCCGCCCATGATCATAATGGCACCTTGTTTACTGTCTCTGTTTTTAATCAACCCCATAAGAGCTACCAAAAAACCAATAATCGCAAAGACTATTACAACAAAATACTTTGCCTGAGCGCCATACAGAAAACAACATACGATAGCCTGAACAACTGCACAAGCTATAATAGGTGTATCAATAGTAAATGCTCTGAGATTTGCTCTAGAATACTGTTGTGGATTCATTACATTCCCTCCTGAAAAAAAGACATAGCAATACACATTTTTAGTTTATCGTTTACTTTTTATCAGGTCAACAAACATAATCTGTAAATATTATAAACTATTTATAAACCATTTTTATAACGCATAAAGCCGATATTCCGCTTTGCCATTTACGCGGAACATCGGCTTTATTAAATAATCTCCTGTTATATATATACCCATGCGAGGGGCATATAGCTATGATTAATCTTCTATATTATTAGCAGCAACCTTTTCTGCTCTTGCAGCAACCTCTTTTTCCTGAATATCAGATGGAGCCTGCTCATATCTTGCAAATTCATATTCATAGACACCGCTACCACCAGTCATTGAACGAAGCTGTGTGCAATATCCATAAAGTTCCATCATAGGAACATCTGCTTCAATCTGAGTCTTTCCACCGTTAACAGGATTCATACCAAGTACACGGCCGCGGCGCTTATTAAGATCGCCCATTACATCACCGGTATAGGAATCAGGTACTGTCACTTTAAGAGTAGCTATTGGCTCAAGCAGGATAGGTCCTGCTTCCATAACTCCCTTCTTGAAAGCCTGAGCAGCTGCTACCTTAAATGCCATTTCAGATGAATCAACCGGATGATAGGATCCATCATAAAGAGTAGCTTTGATACCTACTACAGGATAAGCTGCAAGAGGTCCTCTTGTAACTGACTCTGCGATACCCTTTTCAACTGCAGGGAAGAAGTTTTTTGGAACCGCGCCACCTACAACTACCTGATCAAAGGTATAGCTCTGAGTAACATCCCCTGATGGCTCAAATTTCATCTTTACATGACCATACTGACCATGTCCGCCAGTCTGCTTTTTGTACTTGTATTCAACATCTGAAGTCTTCTTGATAGTCTCTCTGAAGGCTACCTTTGGCTTGGTCAGATCTACAGCAACCTTGTACTCATTGAGAAGCTTGCTGGCAACGACCTCCAGATGCAAATCGCCCATACCATAGATAAGTGACTGACGATTCTCTGCATCGTTTACAACCTTAAGGGTCGGATCCTCAGCAGAAATCTTTGCCAGAGACTGTGCAATCTTATCAATATCAGCCTTGTTCTGTGGATGATATCTCATAGATGTGTATGGACTTGAAATATCCATTTTTGCGTACTGAACAGGTGTAGCCTTTGTTGATAAGGTATCTCCTGTTGCTGCTTCAGATTTCTGAAGTGCTCCAAGGTCACCTGCGTGAAGCTCCGGAACTTCAGTAGTCTTATTTCCCTGAAGAATATAGAGCTTACCAATCTTGAGTTCCATATCCTTGTTGGAATCGAAAAGAGTATCATCAGCTTTGATGACACCTGAACGAACCTTTATAAATGAATACTTACCAATAAACGGATCCATCATTGTCTTAAAGACAAAGGCTGTCTTTGGTTTGGAGAAATCGAAGTTAGCTTCGAAAATCTCATTAGTATTCATATTAATACCTGCCATCTTACGATTCTCCGGGCTAGGCATATACTTAACAATATCATCCATGAGGGTATATACACCCTGACACAGAATGTTGGAGCCCATCTCTACAGGAACGATCGTGCCATCGCATACGTTTGAGCGAAGGGCGGCTCTGATCTCTGCTTCGGAGAAGGTATCTCCACCAAAATATCTGTCCATGAACTCTTCTGAAGTCTCAGCAACAGCTTCCATAAGAGTATCACGATACAAATTAAGATTTTCCTTACTGTATTCAGGAACCTCTGTCTCAACGGCATCCTTGTTTTCCCAACGGAAGCCCTTTTCCTGAATAACATTTACATAACCAACAAACTTTTCGTTTTCACGAATAGGCAGATTGAAAGGTGCTATCTTCTTGCCATACTTATCTACCAAAGCCTGCACTACTTCACGATAGGATACATCATCAATATCCATATCCGCTACATAGATCATTCTTGGGATATTGTACTTTTCACATAAATCCCAAGCCTTTTCTGTACCAACTTCGATGCCTGCCTTACCGGAAATAACGATAATAGCTGCATCTGCAACACTCATTGCTTCTTCTACTTCACCTACGAAATCAAAGAAACCAGGAGTATCAAGAACATTGATCTTGCATCCTCCCCACTCCATAGGAATCATTGTAGTACTGATTGAAATCTGACGTTTTTGTTCTTCCTTGTCAAAATCGCTGATAGTGTTTCCATCAGACACCTTTCCCATTCTGGAAGTGATACCCGCAAGATAAGCCATAGCTTCTGCTAAACTTGTCTTACCACATCCACCGTGTCCAAGTAATACTACGTTACGAATTTTGTCAGTTGTGTAAACGTTCATAGCTTGTCCTCCAGTCGCATTGTTTTGGGTAAAAATATATGAGCTATTGCAACTATTCTCCCAACACCTCATGTAAATATTTTACTAAAAATGTATACACAATACAAGCAATTCTAGCAGAATTGACCAAAAATTAAATGTCCCTAAATCGTTGACTTTCGCACGTTGATGTAATATAGTAAAGTTGGGTTAAGACTAGATAAGTTCTGCAAAAGGAGTAAATTTTAATGACTAAATTAACATGTGGCTTTGTAGGGCTGGGACTTATTGGTGGTTCTATCGCAAAAGCCCTCAGAGATGCACATCCGGATATACATCTCATCGCTTACAATCCCCATCTCGAAAAAGTAGATCAGGCTATAAAAGATGGCGTTATCGATGAAAAAATCACAGAAATCGGAAAAGGCTTTGAGGATTGTGACTATATATTCTTATGCGCTCCTGTGGCACACAATAATACCAATCTTGAAAAGCTCGCTCCATACATTAGTTCCAAAACAACAATTACTGATATCGGCTCAGTAAAAACAAGTATACATGAAACAGTACATCGCCTTGGACTGGATACACAGTTTATCGGCGGACATCCAATGGCTGGTACAGAGCGAATCGGTTATGCCAATTCCAAAGCCGGCATATTGGAAAATGCATATTATATTCTCACCAAAACTGAAAGCACTCAGGAAGACAGACTTCGCAGGTATTACGACCTTGTAAAATCCATCGGAGTTATTCCTCTTATAGTTACCTACAAGCAGCACGACTACATAACAGGTGCCATAAGCCACGTTCCTCACGTAGTCTCTGCCTCACTGGTAAATCTGGTGCATGACAATGATTCTTCTGATCAACTGATGAAAACCATTGCTGCAGGTGGTTTTAAGGATATTACAAGAATATCCTCCTCTTCCCCTGTTATGTGGCAGCAGATTTGTCTGACCAACAGCGAGAATATATCTGACCTGCTTGGAAAATATATTGATTCTCTGCAAAAAATAAAAGCGTCCATTGATAGCAAAGACGCTGATTCCATCATGAACTTTTTTGCAGCAGCAAGGGATTATAGAGAATCCTTTATCGATGCCTCCAGCGGTCCTATCAAAAAGCAGTTTGAGGTACACGTTGAAATTGCCGATAAGCCCGGAAATATTGCCGCTGTGGCAACACTTCTGTCCGATAATAATATCAATATTAAAAACATTGGTATCATTCACAATAGAGAATATGAAAGAGGTTCACTGCACATCGAGTTAAATGACAGTGATAGTGTTCAAAACGCAACTAATCTATTGGAAGCTAATGGCTACCACACCATTAATAAGGAGACAACATGATTACACTAGAAAAAGCATCCAAACCTTTAACCGGACAGGTCTTTGTACCTGGTGACAAATCCATTTCACACAGAAGTATTATGTTCGGCGCTCTCGCAGAAGGCTCATCAGAGATTACCGGCTTTCTTAACAGTGCCGACTGTCAGTCCACCATAGAATGTTTTAGAAAAATGGGAGTTGTTATTGAGCATGCACAGCGCCCTATGAACGGTGTGCCTATTATAACAGTTCACGGAAAAGGCCTCCACGGCTTACAGGAGCCTACTTCTACTCTGTACACAGGAAACAGCGGAACTACCACAAGGCTTATGGCGGGTATTCTCTCTGCACAGCCATTTGAGTCCACAATTACAGGCGATACATCCATAGAAAAAAGACCTATGGAAAGAATTATCACTCCTCTATCGCAGATGGGTGCTGATATTCAGAGCCTTCGCGGCAATAACTGCTGTCCTCTTCATATCAAAGGAAATCCAAACCTTAGAGGTATTACTTATAGAAGCCCTGTTGCTTCTGCTCAGGTAAAATCCAGCATAATTCTTGCAGGACTTTACGCAGAAGGCGATACAGTTGTTCACGAGCCTGCTATCAGCAGAAACCACACAGAAAAAATGCTCCATGCCTTTGGAGCAGATATTTATAACGAAATGGATGTTAATGGCGCAGGTACTGCTGTACTTCATCCAGGTGTTCCACTTAGAGGCATCAGAATAAATGTCCCTGGCGATATCTCATCTGCTGCATACTTTATTGCTGCAGCCATTTTAGTTCCAGGTTCAGAGCTTATAATCAGAAATGTGGGTATCAACAGAACAAGATCAGGATTTTTGTCAGTCCTTGAACAGATGGGTGCCCACATTGAGCTTACAAATATTGATGATTCAATGGAGCCTAGAGCAGATATCGTTGTAAAACATAGCGCTCTCCACGGTGGAAATAATGGTAAATTTGAAATAGGCGGCAGAACAATTCCTACTCTGATTGACGAGCTTCCTATGATCGCAGTTCTTGCAGCAACAGCTAATTTTGAAACAGTCATCAAGGATGCTGCTGAACTCAAGGTAAAAGAATCAAACCGTATAGATACAGTAGTAGAAAATTTAAAAGCCATGGGCTGTGATATTGAAGCTACTGATGACGGAATGATAATCAGAGGTGGAAAGCCTTTAAAGGGTGCAGATATTGATGCTCATATGGATCACAGAATCGCAATGAGCTTTGCAATTGCTTCTCTTGTTGCAGAAGGCACCACAAGAATTATTGATGATCAGTGCGTAGGAATCTCCTATCCTACTTTCTTTAAGGATCTGCAGAACCTGATTAACAGCTACTCTTTTTGATTAAAGATTATTTGATATATGATTCCAAAATTAAAGGATGTTGCTCACTGCAACATCCTTTTCTGCGGCCTTGTGCCGGTTAATTATCATTTTTGATATGAACATCAAGCTGTTCATATGGTATCTCTATTCCAAGCTCTTTAAATCTTACTCTTACAAGTCTGTTCAAATCCCATCTTGTATCATAATACTTATCAATTGGTACCATTGCCTTAAAGCCAATAACCACTGAGTGAGCACCAAGCTCTTCAACATAAGTTCTTCTGCCATAACCTTGAAGGAGCCTTTCCTCTCCATCCATGATTTCCTGGAGAACTGCAAGGCACTTATCTACGTCATCGTCATAGGAAATACCAACATTAACGCTAAGCTTTCTCATATAGTTGGAATTAAGATTTCTCACTGTATTGCCAGTAAGGGAAGAATTTGGCACCTCATATCTGTCACCAAATAAGGTTTCAATTTTGGTGTAATAAATTGAAATAGCCTTTACCACGCCTTCTACATCAGAACCAATAATCTGAATGTAATCACCTACTTTAAAAGGCTTTAATACTAAAAGAAGAAGTCCACCTGCAAGGTTTGATAACGCTCCCTGTGCTGCCAGAGATATTCCAACACCTGCTGCTGCAATGAGAGCTGCTATAGATGATGCCTCTATAATATCTAACTGAACAACTATAGTAACTAAAAGAAGTGAAAGAAATCCAAATTTGGAAGCCGATCCAATAAAGTTATAAACTGTCGGGTCCACACCTCTTTTTTTCATTCGGTTAACAGCTGCCTTTATAATTTTCTTAATAATATTACTAAGAACAAAATAAACTACAACTGCAATGGCAATCCTAAAAATGTAGTTTAACGCACTGCTCCCCATCTCATTAAGTTTTAGCTGAAAAGCGCTCACTTCTGTTGCCACCTCTGCCACTGTCTCCTGAATGCTTTCTTCTGTCATACCTACTCCTGTGTAAATGCTTAATTATTCTGTGTCAACTCATGCACAGTCTCATAGGCAGTAATTCTCTGAGCATCATAATCAGGCATACCGATAAAGAAGGCTCCATAATTGTATCCGCCCTCTATCTCCTGAGCTCTTGTGATCTGCAAAAATACATGCAGGACTTCCTTGGTCCAGATAGTAAGGTTTGCTTCATAATTGTCACCAATAGTAAGGTGTTTATCTGTTATGAAACCAATACCTGTCTTAGAAGCATCTGTGATTTCAATATTCACCGCTTCAGGTGCTGATGATGAACCGATAGGACTAAGAATCAGCTCACCGGTTAGTCCCATTCTTTTGCTCTTTCTACGTTCTTCCATATTCACCCCTCGTTTTTGTATATTTATCAAACGTTATAAGGTCTTACTGCTATATATATTAACTATATCGTAGTTTAAAGGCTTTGTAAACAAATGTTTCCATTTCTAAAAATACAACAAACCGTAATATATTGTGTGCATTTTAATCAACAAATACAAAATCTTGTGCTTTAGTAATATCAAGCACCTCACAAATCCAGATTAAAATCAAGAGGCATTTTTTAAGCACTTTTTTCAAAAAATGCCATTAATTGATTAATTTTACTCCTACTATTCATGACATTATTAATGTTAAAATGGCTTTGGTAAAAAAACAAATATACAATACTATGAAGGAGGGGGTTTAGTATATGTATTATACGACGCGTAAATACACTGCTAACGAAGTAATCAGCCTTATTCGAAATGGCTGGAAAACAAAGGAGGAACTCGAAGAGTTGTTTGAATTTGTTAGCGGGGTGGATATGAGCGACTCTGAACGCGAGAAGCTCAGAGTGTCCAACATGGAAGAACTTATATTTAGAGCATACAGAGCTTCTTAAGATTACGCGCATAAATAAAGAGACAATAATGGAGACTGAGGCGATAAGCCTGCAGTCTCCTTTTCTTTTACCATATATTGACGGCTTATTCAGCCTTTTTTCCAAAGTATCTAAATCCCAGCATTGTAATATCATCAAACTGAGGAGCATCTCCTACAAATACATCGATATCTTTTTTGACACCTGCAAGAAGGCCTTGCGCATCCAGCTCTGCAGACTTATTAAGTGCCACAAGCATCCTGTCTGTGCCATAAAGCTCCACTGCAGAATTGGTAGCTTCTGTAACGCCATCTGTATATACAAAGAAGCTATCTCCAGGCTCAAGTTCAAATTCATGCTCCCTGAACTTAATATTTTCCATGGTCGCTACAGCAGGTGAATGCCTGTAGATCACAAGCTCATAGTCACCATCTTTTCTCTTTAAGGCAGGATGTTCATGACCGGCATTGGCGGCAATTCCCTTTCCTGTAGAAATCTCAATTATTCCAAGCCATACAGTAACAAATAGCTCCGCCTCATTTCCTTCACAAAGCTGATTATTAACATCAGTCAGAATCTCTGCAGGAGAAAGCTTTCCCCCCATAAGGGTTCTGTTCTTAATAAGAGTTTTGGCAATTACCATAAACAGCGCTGCCGGAACGCCCTTACCAGATACATCTGCCATTACAAGCGCTATATGATCATCATCCACCAGGAAAAAGTCGTAAAAGTCACCGCCCACTTCCTTAGCTGGCGTCATGGTCGCATAAATATCAAACTCTTTTCTGTCAGGAAATGGAGGAAAGATTCTTGGAAGCATATCAGCCTGAATCTGAGTAGCTACGTTAAGCTCTGCGCTGATTCGCTCCTTTTCAGCTGTGATAGTCTGTATGTTATCGATATAGCTTACTATATCCCTTTCCATATGCTTAACAGAATGTGCCAGATCTTCAAGCTCATCACCAGTCTTTATGGTATCCAGTGCATCATCCGTAGCTTCTACATTATTTGCAGCAAAGTTTTTGATATTCTTTCTAATGAGCATAATTGGTTCAATAACCTTTTTATGCATATAGAACCAATGAATAACACAAAAGATAGCTAGTAATACCAGTGATATAGCAATCATATTTCTGATATAAACATCCAGCGTGGAGAATATAACTTCCATATAGGTATCTACAAATAAAAGTGCTACAACCTCTCCGCTACTATCCTTTATCGGCAGGCAGCTTGAAGTCAGGGCCCCATACTTCCTGGAATTTCTGACAAAATAGCTGGTAGGCTTTATTCCTTCTGTGTAGGCAAGCCAGATTTCATCAAAAGGCGCTGAAATCGGGTCCGTATCGCCAATAGTTGTTCCAGTATCATACACATAGCGCATGGTCTTATCTTCATAAGGCACTGCAATATAGATATACGCTGCTCCTGAGCACTCCTCCATAAAGTGAAGATAATCCACCATTTCAGTATAGTACTCATCTTCCTGCCAGGTTGTGGTATACTCCGCAATTTTGTCATGGTCTATGTGATGTAAAATGATATTTGCAACAAGATATCCTTTTTCGTTGTAGAGCTTTTGAACAGTTCTGTTGACTATAACTGATCCGCTGATGCAGGATAAAACATTTATCAAAAGCGTCAGGACAATAATTCCAGTCAGTATTTTCCTGTTTATTCCAATCCTTCTCTTCTTACTCTTAGCCATAAATCCCCTCATTATTTATTGCTACTATTATTTATACGAAAAAAGCTGTATATACGAACATATAGATATTTCATATAGATATTTCTATTGTAACATTTCATAGACTTTTGTACATTTTTTTATTCAAAAAAAGAATCTGGAAGCGCTTTTGCAATCTCCAGATTCTCTAAATTTATCTAATAAATATTTTTACAGCCCATTCTCCAAGAGCTATCTCATCGCCCTGATAATACTCTTCATCCCCATCAAGTAACTTCAGCTTTTCAAATGGGCAGGCAGCCTTCATTTCTGTATCGCTGTAGTTAAAAATAAATACAAGCTGCTGCCCCTTATCATTTTCAAGACATCTGATTATTATCGGAAATTCTGCCTTAACGAGTGTAAGGCCGCTTTGTACTGCTGCTTTTCTTAATTCGTCTTTGAGAATAGACATATGGCAGCTGCAGCCTATATAAACAGCGTGTCCCCTGCCATAATCATTTCTAAGAATAGCTGCGTACTCACCCCAGTATTTGTGCTGGTAGTGCTCTGCGCTTTTGGCACCATCTAGGATCAATAGCTCCTGCCATACAGTTACCTTTTTATCTCTAAGGCATGTCTGTCCAGGTCTTGTAAATTCCTGATAATATCCGCCAAAAACCTCCGTCATCCCGTAAGGTTGCCTATCACTTCTTACCTTAACATTTTCATCTGTAAAAAATGATTTGAAGGAAGAGATAAGTGTTCCGCCGTTCTCCACAAACCTCTTTAAAAGCATTACGGTACTATCAGATGCACAGTACAAGGCAGGCGCCACAAGCATTTTGTATTTATCTATCTTTTCAGGAAGTGCCATTACATCTATAACATCGCACTCTATATTCTGCTCATAAAGTGCGCGGTAGTATTCCATAACAACCTCATTATAGGTAAGCTTTTCTCCATATCTTCCCTCAGGAGAATCTCCTATTGGAAAATACTTTAGCGCAGTCTGGCTAAGATTATCTACTACAAGTGCTACAGTGTTGTTTTTCTTTATGCCGGATAGCTTTGGTGACAGCTCTTTTAATCTTTTGCCTATATCTGATACTTCCCTGTAGATTCTGTTTTCTTCAAGGTCATGGCTTAATACGCCCTTCCAGTATGTCTCGCAGCTATTGTGAATACTATGCCAGTGCCAGTACTCGATGCCAGACGCACCAGATGCCACATGAGACATAGCCTGCAAAAGAAGCTGCCCCGGGTAAGGAGTCCAATAGCGAAAAGCCTGTGCCTGTGTTTCCAAAACAAGATATGGCTCGTCCTTCAAGGAACGAATACTGTCACCGCCATAGGCAATTTCCATTCCTGTCAGATCATCCTGAGTTGGATGATAGATATCACAGCCAGATACCGTCAGGGCCTTTGATGCTTCAAGATGATTGATGCCGCTCTGAACTCCAAAGGAATATCCAAAGGGTGCAAGCTCATCCTGCTTCCACTCAAAGTCCAGATTGTGGGTAACAAACTGATCACCACGTCTATATTCATCAATAATATTTCTCTGCCATAATAAAAATTCTGAGGCAAGACGTCTTGTATATCTTTCAAATTCTGAAGCGTAGGAGCCATTTATTGTTCCTCTGACGTCAGGAAGGTCATCCCAGTCTCCCACCAGATTACTCCAGTATGCAAAGCCATAGGCTTTATTTAAATTCTCAAGAGTACCAAACTTTTCCTTTAAATACTCCTTAAAGCTTTCCTGAACGCCCTGTCCCATATTTCCATAATGCTTGGTTTCATTATCAAGCTGAAAACCTATTACGCATTTATAGGGCCTTGCAACCTCCATAAGTCTTCTGATAAGTTTTTCTGCAGCAGTCCTATAGGTCTTATTGGTAATATCCATTATCTGCCTGGCGCCATATATACCTCTTCCATTTCTTGTAGTTGCAAGTACGTCAATGTCTTTTTTTACAAGCCAGGCTGGCACAGCATAGGTTGGCGTGCCTATTATTACCTTCATTCCATATTTTTCTGCAGCATCTAGAGTTTTGATAAGTACAGAAAAGTCATATTCTCCTTCGTTCTTTTCCCAGGTACTCCAGGTAGACTCCGCAATTCGAATGGTATTTATTCCGGCAGCCTTCATCATCTCCATATCTTTTTCGGTACGTTCATATGGCTCATACTCAGGATAATATGCTACTCCGTACAAAAAATCCTTCATTTATCAAAACACCTCTAAATCAAAAAATTCAAACTCAACTTCTTTTGCCTTAAACAGTCTGTCCTCACAGGCAATTCCCACCATGGTTCCAGTGAACTCGCCGTATTTACAATATTCATCTGAATATTTACTTGTATCAAGGTCTGGTCCTATTTTACTATAAACCTCTCCGTCTTTGGACCATTCAAAGAAAGTCCTGCGGCCTTCGATGTTAAGTCTGAAGTATACATCCTCTAAAGAATCAACCGCTATTCTCTCATCAAGCCACTGTCTGCGCTGACCGTTTTCCAGCTGCTGAACCATGATTGCAGCGCTTCCAAGGCTTTCGCTGTAATACTTTCTAAGAAAAGCATAATTCATATTATCATAATAAATCACAAGACCTGCACTGTGCTGAAAAACTTCAGGTTCAAAATGCATTTTGGTTGTAACTCTTGTCTTTAAGGATGTAAGCTTTCTGCATAACAGACTGACCTTATTTAGAGAAGTGAGGGATTCCTGACCTCTCATTTTAAGCTTTCCGTTTTCTATAGTACAGAAGCTTTCCGGACTGATTCGCGGCGCATAATAAAAGTTCTTAAGCCTCTCACCATCGAAGCAGTCCTTAGAAGCAGCTTCTGGAAAAACACATTCAGGAAGGGACGGCTCTTCAACCTCCACTTTGGCAAGGTTACTTCCATCCTTCATTCTAAGCCATCCGTCCTTTGTCCATTCCATCTTTTCAATAGCTGTTTCTCTTCCAAGAGTGCAACGGTACTTTGTTCTGATATTTTCATCCTCAGTAATAAAAGGTCTCGCTGTCAAATGGAATAGATACACCTCACCTGTAGGCAGTTCAACATAGCTGCCATGCCCTGATTTCTGAAGCACTGAATCCGGATTAAAATATACAGGTTTTAAATGATCTGCATCCTTTCTCTCATAAGGATTACCCGGAGCTGAAGTAATTATTGGATTCTGCGGATCCCTTTCGTAAGGGCCAAATACATTTTGAGACCTTCCCATGGATACGCAGTGATTATATCCTGTTCCGCCTTCAGCACACATAATGTAATAATAACCATCATGCTTTGTGATACGGGGTGCTTCTATGCACCCCCTGTCTGTTCCACCTCTCCAGATTCTTTTTGGATAACCCTTTATTCTTTTTTCTATTGGATCGTATTCAGAAATACTGATTTCACCAGGCTTTTCATAGTTTTCCCTGGTCTCCCAATCCAAAGATACCACGTATTTTCTGCCGTCATCGTCATGTAGCATTGCAGCATCAAAGCCAGCTGAATGAAGATATACAGGCTCAGACCACGGGCCTTCAATATCCTTTGCTGTTATAAGATAATTGTCTATTTCAAAATAACGGGCATTCATGGAATTCATAACTCCATAAACCATATAAAACAAATCATCACTTTCACAGTAGGTAAGATCCGGAGCCCATATTCCCTTAGCACTTGGAAGCTTTTTTAAATCAAGCTCTTTTTCATCCCTGATGGCATGAGTCAGAAGCTCCCAGTTTTTGAGATCTCTTGAATGATAGATTGGAATAGCCGGAAACCATTCAAAGCTTGATACTGCCAGATAATAATCATCATTTTTTCTACAAATACATGGATCAGGATTAAATCCCGGAAGAATTGGATTGGTAATCATATTAAAAAGTTCCTTCTTTCCACTTTCCTTTTCCAAGGTCCTCTACTACCTTGTCATATTTCTTATCAAGATCAAAGAATAACATGCAAAGAATGCAAATTGCAGATACAACAAGTGGAACTACAATAACTGCAACCTTGATTGCTGCAATTGATGCTGCGCCTGTAGGATCAGCATTGAAGTTACCTGCAGCAAGAATCCAGCCAAGAGCTGCTGTTCCAAGTCCTGAACCAACCTTTGTTGTAAAAGAGGATGCTGAATTGCCCATACCTACTGCCTGAACACCAGTCTTCCACTGACCATAGGTAATAGCATCCTGAAGAAGTCCCCACATGGTAGCTGCACCACATCCAAAGCCGATACAAGTCGGA
>JAZRKG010000036.1:0-2233 GCA_045646185.1 Butyrivibrio sp. | reverse complement strand
CTTCCTAAGACCGCTTGGCCTCCGACTTCATAAGATCCCATTTCATCTCTGTCTCAGCAGTGAAGTAATCCTTACCATCTACAGGAAGTCTATCCTGTGAAAGCTTATAAGTTGCAACTCTTTCATAGTAAGTCTTGCCAGGATCAACTGTTGTATCTGTCGTTGGAACAAAATCAGTTGCAGTTGCACCCTGCTCGTAAAGACCAAGAGCCTGAGGGTCATCGCCTGTAACAAGTTCTGATGTTACATCTACAAATGTAACAACATCTTCTTCATACCATCCAAGAGCTTTAGGGTCATCAGTAGCTGTAGGAGTAACCTTATCATAAATACCTGTGTAAAGCTCTACAGCTGCAACATTTTCACCTGCAGAAATTTCATGACCTGCACCTTCAACGAAATCTGCTGTTGTCATGCCAGCTGTTACGATATTATACATCCAGCCAGCTTTTTGGTCAGCAATTGTTGGAAGATCTGCAACCTTATCAACTGAACCCTTAAACAGGATAGCAGCTATAGGAGCATACTTTTTATTAATGTTATCGACAAGTCTCTGCAAACCTTCATAATCAAGATATTTTTTTGTTGCCATAATTTAATTCCATCCTTTCTTTTTTCAATGTATATTGGTTACACCTTCTAATCACAAATTAAATAAATAGAGCATCAATTTCGTCATTTGTTATTGAGCGTTCCTGTAACTCCCACTCTGAACCGTTCCATAAATAAAATGCATTTTCGTCAATTACATAGAACATTTTTCTATCTGACAGTGTAAATCTGGGCGGTAAATCTGCTGCAGTTTCAACCATGTCATAATTGCCATCAGGAGATCCAATTTCCAAAAACTTAGTTGTATCAATAGTAGGTCCTGCAACATGTTCTGTAATACATTTATAAAACGCTGCTTCATAAATAACTAAATCTCCATAGTAATATGTTTTTCCTGGAGTATAGTCATAAATAGGAGTTCCATCATCAACTATCAGCTGCGACTCACGAGTATCGCCGTCATCATTTTTCCATTCAAACGTGACGATGTTCTGTCCATTCTGTTTTACAACTGATTTAATCTTACAGTTGGCACCTTTAAGGCCACCAAACTGAATGGCAGTTTCATCGGTATATTTCTTACTGATTATGTACGCTTTTTTATCCACACAATCACCCCCTATACTTCAACCCAGACATCTTCTGAGTTTAGTATAAAGAGAGTTCCGGAACCGATGCACAAAGCTGAACTTCCCGGTCCGACTGGCTGGCATGAAACGGTATTATCTCCTTGCTGCACTCCGCTTCTGTTTATTCCGGGAAGAGAAGCAACGTCTGCAGAAGTGTCAATATAGAATGAGACTTGCCGAGATGTTCCACTATATCTGATAGGATCAGTTTCATCTATCCAATATGCCATAAGCCCCTCCTTTCTTAGTAATAAAAAAAGAGTCTTCCGACTCTATATATTTCTTGTTCTTTCTCCGCTAGGACTTAATTCATCGTCCGGCGTTTTTGGTCTTCCCACTTCGGAAGTTTCCCCTGATTGTGTATAGCTGGACGCAAGCGGATATTTCATTTTGTCTTGTAATCCAAGGACCTCAGTTTCAAACATAAGCTGTGCCATAGTCTGTCTTTCTGTATATCCAAGGAGAGTACCATAAGCCAGTCTGTATGAGAAACTGTACTGATTAGCTTCAAGCAGATTCTTCCTGTATTCTTCCTTGGTATAGATAGTGACAGGCATATATGAGACATAACATCTCTCAGAGAGATTAAGCGCTAGCTGCATATTTGTCCAAGCTTCGAGCTGCGGAAGCACTCCGGCTAAAACATAAGCTGATTCTGCGCGAAGTGTCTGCTTTATAAGTTCAGTATTATTTACCGCTTTAGAACTATTAAGCAAAGCACCAACACCACCACTAGAGCCAAGTATAGCGTTTTGAGAAGTTTCAACTCTATCCACATCAGTAGACACACTATCAGAGAAGTCTATTGTTTTAAGTTCATTACCAGGGATAACGGCACTTGCTACACCTTGTTTCGGTATAGCCTGATCCTGTGCAATCTTAAAATAATCTATTGCAAGATCTGGCGTTATCTTCCAGTTATCAGAAGTCTGCGAATTATTGATTACTTCCAATGGCAGATAAATCATTTTGTAAAAAGACAATTCATCAGCGTTAGCCTGCGTATCGATAAGGTCATTTAAATTTGCAAGCTGAGACAGATAGGGTAGTAG
>JAZRKG010000035.1:0-81458 GCA_045646185.1 Butyrivibrio sp. | reverse complement strand
TTAGCAGATGTGAAAAGAATCCTGAGAAAACCGTCATATTGGATTGTACTTGGAATTTGCCTTCTTATTTCACTCTTTTGGACTATTCAATCAAAAGGTGGTGGGGGTTTAAGCGGGCTTTCATTTGCTTCTAGTCAGGGAACAGCTATAAACACAATGAATCTGTTTATTGGAATTGCCATATACGTGAGCGTATATGCCGATGAGTTTACGTCAAATTCCATGCAGTGCCTTATTGGAAGAGGGATTTCAAGAAAGAGGCTCCTGATTGCCAAGTTTGTGAATTGTGTAATCGTAACCTTTATTTCATATGGAATCTATACTCTTTTCATCACCATTACAGGTCTGATAACTGGAGTGAAGATGAATGCCGCAGAAAGCAGCTTTTTGTATAGTACGATCCTGACCAATGCTTTTATCGTTCTGGGGTATGCAACAATATCCATGATCATTCTTTTCTGGAGCAAGAACGTTGCCTATGCGACACTGGTGGATGCATTCCTGCTTTTTGCAGGGAATACACTGCTGAGCGGTCTGAATGCTATTCCTGTTATCAATCTTTGGCATATAGACAGGCATGTTTTTACACATGCTCTAGAATGTGCAAAAGTAGATTTGCTGCTTACCGGTGGCACGGCAATCTTTACAATGGTTTGGCATGTTGTAAAGATTTGCGCTATTTCCCTTATTTTGGCATATTTGCTCTTTAGAAAAAAAGAGCTGGATTTCTGACTTTGGAACGAAATCTAAGACAGAGAGGCGATTGGATGGATGCAACTGTATATAAGCCCCAAAATGAAGAAATACAAATTAGGCTTCGCCGCCACCGGGATGCATTATCTTTAAGTGGCAGCATGGTAATCGCCTTGTCCGTATGGGATATCCTCAAACTATTTATTGGATTTTTCTTAGGTGAAGAAACGATTGCACAAATTATCGGGACAGTTATGGAACAAAGTGGCAGTGCAGTTATAGGTACCGAATATGAGAATGCCGTAAATATCATTCTTTGGATGGGCTTTTTGCTGATAATCATGGTGTTTAGTGTGGCTGTATTTTTGTATCACCTTTACATAGGATTAAATGCTATTCGGACAGGACGGCAGACATTAAAGAGAGAAAAGAGGCTTTATCTTGCACTTGCTTTCCTTAGTACACTGTTTACAGGAATACTTATTATAGCGAATATTTTCAATTTCATTAAGGCTGAGAATTCGAGCGGAAATGTAGATTTAGCATTTTTCATAATGGAGGTAACAGCGTTTGTAAATTACGTATTCCTTTTGTATTCGGCTTACAAAATTAGAAAATTTGAAAAGGCAGGAGGAACACGATGACGAAATGGCAAAAAATACGAAATCTATTGCTGTCTGCTTCAATGTTCCTCATAGGCGTGGTAATGCTCGTTTTTGGCGAAAAAGCATACATGGGTATTATTGGTGTCTTTTCTCTTGCGTTAGAAATTATGGGGCTTCGTATGCTCTGGTTCTATTTCCGGATGGCTCGACACATGGTGGGTGGACGGATTATCTTGTTTCGGGGAATCCTTTTCTTTGACTTTGGGATATTCACAGGCTCTCTTGTGTGGGTCCCAAAAGCTTATGTTCTGATGTATTTGGCAGGTACGTTAGCTTTTTCAGGTATAGTGGATCTTTTGGGTTCGAATGAGGCAAGAAGGATTCAAAGCTCATGGAGATCTAAGGCTTTTCAGGGCGTTGTAAAGATGCTGGTTGCTATTATATGCCTGATTTTTATGCGAAGCGGAGCAAGAGTTGTATATATCTGTGCTGCTGGTTTTATTTTCTCGGCAGTCATGAATATAGCTAATACATTTCGCCGTCACCAGGTAATCACGATAGACTAGGAGAATGCGAAAATGCAGGGAGATTTTCATTATTATGCGACTTACTGTGCAGCAGTGCTGGCTGGTTTCGATCATAAGCGTAGTGTGGAAATATGCCATGCCGCGCAGCTTGTGGACCATTGCTCAAGGACATGGCTCCAAAAAGCAGGAGGCCCTTCACAGGCTGCAACAACACAGCTACAGACAGAGCTTTTACAGGCAAGAACAGATCCGATCGGTCTTTGCGATATCACTAGAATATGGTCTTCATTCCATTTTCTGCCAAGGGATCTGTATGCGGATATAAAAATTGGCTCAAAAAACTATAAGGATAAATACCGCCTGATCTGCGGGCCAAATGGCAGTCTCCTTGTGGATACAGTAAATCTTGCAAAAGATAAGGGTACACCTGCAATCGGGATAGCCATGCATGTTCTCGCAGACACTTGGGCGCATACATATTTTGCTGGGACACCATCATTAGTGATCAATAACACCAACTGGTATTTCTATGAGCTGTTTCCGGGAAATGGCGGGGAACATGAGCGCAGAAGGATTGTATTTTCACATAATCCTTCTGTATCGGATGATGCAGATAAGCCGGTATATGTCGGAAGCGTATATCAATCCGATGAAAACTCCATAATGAATCTTGGACACGGACGTGCGGGACATCTGCCGGACTACAGCTATATCCGTTATGCCTATCTACCTGCATGGGGTGGTTACAAGGAAATAATAAAAGACAATCCGCACGATTATGAATGTGCATTTGCCCAAATGGTCTATGCGATGTCCTGTTTGCGTGGAGAAGATAGCGATTTTAAGAAAGAAACCTATGCTATGGAAATAATTAAACCATACATTGATAAAATCCGAAATATAATCGCGAAACGGCAGGTCGATGCGTCGAATGATTGGAAGGCTTTTGGAGAGAGCCTTTCCGGGGAGAGCATTCCTGATTTTGACAAGGATAAGTATATTGCGGAGTACATGAGCAGCGGAAATAATTCCGAAACCTTTCTAGGACTTTTTTTCGAGGCTGCTCTTGCCCAAAAGAAGATGGTAGCTTCCAAAATCATGCAATCCGGCAACACCCTTGCGGGGGCGTTATAGATAGTGTCGATTAAAGGCGGACTCCTTCATAGGGTGTATGAAAAATACTTGATGTAAAAACTGATAATCGGAGGGATATAAAATGAAAAAAATAAAATGCAATTTTTTAAGTGCATCCTCAATAATAGTAAAAGACTTTTTACTAAGTGTTAATTATTTCTTTATAAAACATATAAACGGTAAATGGTAAAATATTAATATGCTGTAGGCTCTGCGTTTTATATATAAACAGGGTAAATTTTTCAGGCAAGTATCGACGACGCTAAGGCAAACTTCCTCTCATATATTGATGAATTGACCAGAATAGTAGACTGGTGGAAGACTGATAAAAATAAAGAAACTACAATATGAAAGGTACTTCAAAGTATAAGAAAAAGAAAAAGTACATAATAATCCAGAACGGGCTGGTAATGTTGATGCTGGTAGTAATAATCAGCATATCATCGTTGGTGTTCATTTATTTCCTGAGCTTTACTCAGTACTATGACAGAGAAATTCAGATAATGTCAGGGTATACAAAGGAGTTTGAACTTACTGTCTGCTCCGACGAAAATATCTCCATGCTTTTTGATTATTTATCGGATGATAAAAAAGTCAAGGATCCCTTGGCAGAATGTTTGCTTGAAAACTGCACCACCTGGCTGGACGAAAATAATGAATTTAATGAGAAAAACAATATAAAAGGCCCAATATTCATTAGAAGAGAAGATGATGAATTCAAAGTCCTTTTGGACGATGACCTGTATGGTGATGCGTCCTTTGAAAAAGATGAGATTGTCAGCTTCATATCAGGAGATCTCTATAATTCTGAATACGATGTCATAAAGCAGGTATTAGCTGTTGATACGTCAGGTAATCACAATATTTCTGTAATTTTTTCGGATGATGATGAACGCGTTTTTGCAGGAGTATTAAGGCCTGTTGATGAAAGCAAAAAAAACCTGATTCTTTTTTATGTTGATTCAATTGATTTTTTTAAATTTTCCCCGGAATATAGGGCTGAATTTATCAAAGGTCTTGTTGCTTTTAATGTCATAATATTTGTTTTTTTTGCAATAATCCAATACTTTACTATCATACGGCCGCTTACCAGATTAAAGAAGGTATGTAATGATTTCCAATATGACAGTGCTGATGATATTGATGGACTGATCTCAGATCTTAAAAATATCCGATCCCGGAATGAGATTGGGAGGTTGGCTGACGATATATCTGATATGGCATCAGGGCTTAAACAGAATATTCAGGAAAAACAGACAGCGCTTATGGATAAAGCAAAAATGGAAACGGAGCTTATACTGGCTTCAAGGATCCAGGCTTCAGCTCTTCCTACTGATTTTCCTGACCTTGAAAAAGAACAAAGATATGATCTTTTTGCTTCAATGAATCCTGCAAAAGAGGTAGGAGGAGATCTGTACGATTTTTTCTGTCTTGATGATGATTATTTGGTACTGATAATTGCAGATGTAGCAGGAAAAGGTGTACCAGCAGCTCTTTTTATGATGAAGGCAAAGACGCTGTTTAAGGAAAAATCGCAGCTCGGCAAGAATACGTCACAGATAGTAGAAGAAGTAAACAAAGAGCTGGAAAAAGAGAATAAAGAAGGACTGTTTATAACCGCATGGTATATGCTTATAGAGTTGTCTACCGGGAAAGCTACAGAAGTAAACGCAGGTCATACAAAACCCGTCTTATGTAGGAACGGTGAAGAATATGAAATTGTGAAAAACCGGCATTCCATGGTGCTTGGTACTAATGGAAATATTACATTCAAGGCGAATGAATGGCAGCTTGGGCATGGTGACAGACTATTTGTGTATACTGATGGTGTAACCGAAGCTGTAAATGAGAACGACGAACAATTTGGTAACGAAAGGCTGATTAAAGCGCTTAATGAAACTAAAGGAGAATCACAGAAGGCAGTTATTGAGCATATTGATGAGGCAGTCAGAGCTTTTGCACATAATGCGGAGCAGTTTGACGATATAACAATGCTTGGTTTTACGCTGAGGTGAGTTATCTGGATGGTCAACGATTTGAAAGGAACAATATTGGATGCAGAGGGGATAAAAGATGAGTGATTATAAGTTATCTGTAATAACTCCGTTTCACAACGTAGATCTTAAGATGTTTGATGCTTCAATGGAATCCATGAAGCGTCAGAGCTATGGATTTGAGAATATCCAGTGGGTGATCGTAGTACATAACTCGGAGGATTCATATTATGATGCTGTTATAGAAAGGCTTTCCGGGTATGAGAACGTTGTTATCAAAAGAATAAACAATTCTTGCCATACACCTTCCAGTCCTCGAAACGAAGGTCTTGAGCTTGCTGAGGGAGAGTATGTAGCGTTCCTGGATGGCGATGATATGTATAATCCGGATGCGGCTGAGAAAATCATCCATTATCTTGATAAATCCGGCGCTCAGATTCTGGTCTTTAGGAGAGAATATCTGCTTGAAGAAACGGGGATGGTTGCTATCTCCGAGACAACACCTATTAATGAAACATACGAGGAGATAGTTATTTCTGCAAATGATTGTGCCATGGATAAGCGTTTCTATAATGATTTCCCCTTCTTTGTGACAAGCAGAGCTTTCAGAAGAGATTTTTTGATTGAAAATAACATGTTCTTTGATGAGGATATCTCTATTGGTGAAGATTGTTATTTTAATCTTGAAGCCATCGGAAAGGCCGATAAGATATGCTATACCCCACGATTTATCGGGTACAAGTATTTTATAAATTCCCAGTCATTATTAAGTGCGGGCAAAAATGACCAGCAAATCCTTAAGGTTGCCAGCGACAGTATCAAAATTTTTAAGAAGTCTCTTGATATAGGCAATTACACCAATACAATAATTCTTTCACAGGCCTTTGTTGTAGCAAGATATTTGGCTGATCCGGGCATCACTACTGAAACAAGGCGCGCTGTAAAAGATATGCTAGAACCATATCTTTTAGGAGCAAAGCCTCTCCCAAAGGGCAGATTTCCAGAACCTATGAACAGCCTTATCAATACATTGCCGTTTGAAATCATCTTAAATGTAAACAAGTTTGACAAAATCCATAATGGCACCTTTATAGATGACGGTTCAAGTGTTCTTTATGACATTTTGAGAAATAATGAAGATACCGACATGGGTAAAAGATATCACTTTGATGATATTTATTCAGTGGCAGGTTATCAGTCCGTGGTTCCCAAGTCGGATATCGGCAGTTATGCGCCTTTGATAAGGCTCCGTATGCAAATAAATGAAAACAAAATATTCTGTTCCGATGAGATAAAGTGGTATTGCATGGATAATACCAGCAGGTATCTGCCGGTAACAGCAAAACAGGAGAATGAATTTGTTACAGCTCTTGAGGATGCCATTGATGGTCAGAATATTATGTTCTGGTATGAAAATCCTGTGGGAACCACAAAAAGAAATGATGGTATCAGCATTACCGGACTGTTTGAAATGACGCTTTGTGCTTACCTTGCAAAGCATAGTTATGGCAGAGAAGTAATGTTTACTGTTCCGGAGTGTGTAATACCGAATTCAGTTATTGATAACGCCCCGTATTTTAATATGGCAGTGAGCCTTTTAAACTGCGACGTGGAACAAATTATTATGCCGGTAGCATTTGATATTATGTCCTTTTTGGGCTTTATTGAAGATAATATTGAAATGATTGCCGATGATATAGAAAAGGGTGAATTCAGCAGAAAAATAAACTTCAATGCTTACCAGAAAAAGATTGTTTCTGCGTTTTTCTATAAAGATGTACAAAGGGCTAACGAGCTCAGAGAGATAGCTAAAGCGAATGACGGAAAAATAAGTCTTAAGGCTATCTGGCCAAAACTTAGAAACATAACAATTTTAAGTTCAGGATCAAGGACGAATTTTCCAAAAGACGTGAATGTTTCTACCGAAGGAATACCGGTTGTCTCTAAGTGTATTCTTACTCCGTATGGCCTCATTGCAAAGGGGACTGACAAGGAGAATGAATATGAACTTGTAAGGGACAGCATATTCTATGAATTCCTTCCTGCGGAAGTTGATAATACAGGAGAACTGCTTCGTATGGATGAAGTAACTCCTTCACAAAAATATGAGCTTTATATAACTAATAGCGCAGGTCTGTACAGGTTCAAAACCAAGCTGAGTGCTACGATAGTAAGTATGGAACATGACAGAGTAATTGTGAAGTTTTAACAGGGAATCTGATTTTTTTTGAGAAAGAGGAATCTATGAAGCTGGGAAGCTCAAATAAGTTTTTCTATTATGCAATGTCCGATGCCAAGAGTTTTAATCTCAGATACGTACTGACCTTTAAACAGGCTCTTGATATAGACGTAATGAAGGCGGCAGTCAGAAAAGCATTGGATATCTACGATGAGTTTTCGTGCAGGATAATTGTGCGTGATAATTGTTTCGACTGTGTCCATAGCACTAAGATGCCTTTTTTTCATAAAGCAAAAGACATCTGGAATGCTGAAAACTTTGATTTGGCGTCAGAACAGTTAGAGGGATTTCCATTCTTTTTTCAGTATACCGATAAAGAGCTTCTGATTTCCTACTACCATGGTATGACAGATATTATCGGAATGAATACTTTCATAAAGAGTATTTTGTATTTTTACGGTTTGGAGCTGGAGCTTTTTAGCGAAGAGAAAAAAAATGAACTTTCAACAGCGGTTTACTGTTCTAAAGACCAGCTAAGCGCAATAGATGATGGCACAAGATACGACCCATATAAGGCTTATGGCGACCTGCTTATGCAGCCTAAGTATGTTTCCGAACAAACAAGTGCATATTACCTTCAGGATGACAAGAAGGACCATATGAAGTTTGAGGAGATAGAGATAAATGCTGATGATTATTCGAAGGAAGCAGGCAGTATGAAATCATCTTTTGTGGGACTTACTATGGCTCTGTCACAGAAGGCCATAAGAAAATGCTACGAGACAGGAAATGAAAATGTAACCGTCATGCTGCCGGTTAATCAAAGGCCATATTTTGGTTCTTCGGGAATCAGTACAAATGTAAACTGCTCCGACAGCATTATGGTAAATTATTCAGCCTCCATGTCACAGAAAACTCTCCTGGAACAGTGTGCCTATACCAAAGACTGCTTTGACAAGGCTATCAATAACAGTGTTTTCATAAAGATGGCCGGAGATAAGAATAAACTCGTAACTGATTTTGAAAATAGTGGCAGGTCACCTTTGGACATTTCTGCAGAGATTCAGGCTACTTATGATGACAGTGGCTTTAACGGTCTGACATACGTGATAACTTCACCAGGTCGTTTTGTTCTTCCTCCTGCACTGGATGGGCTGCTAGAGGATATTGATATTAACAGCTTTGCAGCCGCACACAGCTTTTGGGTGTATACCTTCAGGAATTCATTTCGTATCAAATACAACAGCAAAAACGGCTCTTTGATACTACTGGATGCACTTAAAGAGGAACTTAAGAGCCGGGGCATTAAGTACCGGCAAAAGCAAAGTGGTGTTTTAAGGGGTGACAAGCTGTATCTGAAGGATCTGAAAGAGGTGACAAACTATGAATATCGGAGCTAATGACAAGTTTTTTTTCCTTTTATCCTACCATGGCAAGGCTGCAGTCATGCAGTTTGCATTTACGTTGACTGAAGATATTGAAGCTACGCTGCTTTCAAAGGCCGCAGCAACGGCTATAAAGGCATTTCCTCTATTTGGTCTTCGACCCGTCATAGATAGTGATGGGAAACTTGTGATGGAAGAAGCTAATGAAGAGATTCCGATAGCGTTGGATGATGGAAAAACTGTCTGCCTTGGCAGTGATGATACGGGCGGATATCTTTTCAGAATCACATATAAAGACAGATGTATCAAGGTGGTTGCATCCCATGCAATCGGTGACGGCAGGAGCATCATGTCTTTTTCTCTTACGCTCCTGTACTACTACCTTCTAAACACCGGAAAAGAAATTGATTCTCAGGGTATGTTATACACTGCAGAAAATAGTACGGATACTACTCTCACTGAGAATCTGTTTGACAGGATAAGCAGTGTGGAAGCTTCCGAGGCTATGGCAAGCCAGGAGCCTGCCGAAAATCTCTTTTATGCTCCGGAAGAAAAGATATATCTGGGAACTCCTGACTCAAAGAGGCTGGTGCTTTCCTGGGACCAGAAGCGTTTTATGGAGATTGTGAAAGAAGAAAAAACAACTCCTCTTATTTTCATACACGACCTTATGGCAAGAACCATGTACGAGTATTATTCTCTGGAGGATAAGACTATTACAGCGTTCGTTCCAGTAGATTTAAGGGGGATGCTTTCCAGCAATTCGCAGGCGAATTTTACCTTTAACGTAGATTTGCCGATCGATGATAAGCTCCTTGACATGCCTTCCACGGAGCGGTATGCAAGACTTAAGGAGATGCTTAATGAGGCAATCAAGATCCAGAACATAGCGGCTGCTGTTGAAGCAGTAAGACCTGTGTACAAAACTTTGGACACAATGTCTTTTAGCGGTGATGTGGGACTGGATAATCTGTTTGACATAACAAAGAGCACGAGAAGCTATCTTTTGTCAAACATAGGGCTTATAAAAATGCCGGAGGACATGAAAAAATACGTGGTAGATGCAGAGATTTTCTTTACAACTGTGGAGGCAGCGCCGGTATACACTATGCTGACTTTTGAGAATAGAGGCATGCTGGTGATTGGACAGAATTTTAGTGAAACAGGCCTCTTAGAAGCTCTAAGTAATAAACTTACGCATTATGGCATAGAGAACAATTTAAAGGATTATGGCCTAATAAGACTTGATGAGCTGGATATAAACAGGTTTAAACATGAGTAACATTTATTCTTAGTGGTTTGGGAAAGGGGTAATATGCGAAAAAGAGAGAACGGACTTGACCTTGTCAGGATTCTGGCAGCATTTCTTGTGGTAGCTGTTCATGTATGTACTGTGCAGCGAAAAGCCGCACTAGCTTCCGATGTAATTGATTTTAATTACCATTTCTTTGCCGGTATGCGTCATCTGGGTCAGTCGGCGGTTATAGTTTTCATTATGCTTTCGGGTGCCTTTGTACTCAAGGCTAAATCCACAGCCGATTACAAATCCTTTTATAAAAAGAGCTGGGGAAAGATTGTGGTTCCCACTATTATTTTCTCAATTTTCTATCTCTTCTTTGAGTGGTTTATATATTACAAAACCGGTGTTTTTGATGGCTATCTGGAAGGAAATGTGGCGTTTAATTCATTTTTCATACAGCTAGTGCTGGCACTGGAAGGGCTTCCTGCAGAGCACATGTGGTATATGTATGCTCTTGTCGGAATTTATGTTCTTGCTCCTTTTGTGGCCATGGCCAAAGAGAAGATGAGTGAAAGGGATTTTACAATAGCATGTATAGTTATGTGCGTATGGGGAGTGGTTGATGCACTTACACAGCCGCAGATCTTAAACTGGGGCATTGGCTTTGTTTCAAGACTTCTTGGCATTTTTATGATGGGGTATGTTGTTCATGAATGGGCATTAAAAAAGAGTGGAAACGGCCTTGCCATAACTTTGATTCTGTGCGGACTTACGGTTAATGTGATTGAATATATAGTTCATGTGATAATAAGGAATAACACAAAACTGGATGAAATACTTACACCTACCAGACCTTACAATGCAGTTCTTGTGGTGGCATCGATGCTGTTTATAGCAGGTTTCACAATCCTGGATATCAAGGCAGATCTTTTTTATCCATCTGCTCTTACGTACTGGGTATATCTGGTACATCCTGCAGTCATGATGCTGCTTTTTATCCTGGAATCGGCTATTTTCAAAGTTCCATATCTTGAGATAGGCATTAAGAACCCGATAGCGTCGGGGATGGCCAACACGGTTGTAGTCTTTATACTGTCGTTTATTATAGCTCACTTTATCGAAAAATTTACATCTGGGAGAGCAAAAAAGGTAAAGGCATAGCAGGAGAGAGCTATTATGAAACACATATTTAAAGTCATAAATTCAAAAGAATACTTCATTATTGGGATATGTATTTTTCTTATTGCATGTCAGGTAGTACTTGAAGTACACATTCCAAATAACATGGGTGAGATTACTGAACTGATTTATTCAGAAACAGCTTCTTTTGATCAGGAGCTTATTTTGGGAAGAAATATGCTGGTTTTTGCCATCATGTCTCTTTTGTGTGCTGTTACAGTATCATTTTTTATTTCAAAGGTGGGGGCTGACTTAGACAGGAAGCTTAGGAAGAAGGTTTTTGACAAGATAATTTCCTTTTCACTGCAGGAGGTGGGAGAGTTTGGTACATCAAGTCTTATCGCAAGGTCCACCACTGATATTATGCAGGTGCAGGTATTTTTTGTAAATGGCATACAGACTTCTGTTAAAGCTACTTTTATGATTCTGTGGATAACGCTTCAGATGGCAAAGGGTCATGTATATTGGAGAACAGCAACAGTAATTTCAGTTGTTGCTCTTGTGGTTTTTTTATCCTGCATTATTAAGATAATACTTCCTGCAGTAAATAAGATACAAAACACTGGTGATGATTTGATAAGAGTAAGCAGTGAACATATCACCGGTATAAGAAATGTGCATGCTTTTAATGCATTCAATGTACAAAGAAGACGGCTTAGTGAAAAAAATGACATCATGACAAAGCTTGAGCTGTCCTACGATATGACGATGGCTCTTTTTTCACCTGTAGCAAATGTTGTCATGTATGTTCTTATGATCTCGATATACATCATAGGTGCATATCTTATCAGTCAGGCTGATTCTGCTCGAAGGATCTTCCTGGATTCTGAAATGATTGTATTTATTTCATATGCATCCCTTCTTATTGAATCCTTTATTTATCTGATAATGGTTCTGGCTTTACTCCCAAATGCGTGGGCATCGCTAAAACGTATTGGGGAAGTATTGGCGAAGCCTCTTAGCATTAAAGATCAGGCTGATGCAGTAGATTTGAAGAAAAATGAGTTAACGGGAACTATAGAGTTTAAAAATGTTAGTTTTAAATATCCCGGCAGTAGGGATTATGCTCTTAAAAATATCTCTTTTAGTATTGAACCGGGAGAGACAGTTGCAATTATTGGACCGACAGGAAGCGGCAAAACAACTCTGCTTAACCTTATACCTAGATTGTACGATGTCACCGAGGGAGAAATAGATGTAGGTGGCATAGATGTAAGGAAACACAGAATAAAGATACTTCGCGATATTATCGGATATGTGCCTCAAAAGAGCTATCTTTTCACAGGAACAATCTCCGAAAACCTCTCTTATGGCGATAACGGCAGTATGAAAAAAATGCTTGACGAAATTCAGAAAGCAGCAGTAATAGGTCAGGCAGACGAGTTTATACGCTCTAAGGAAAAGGGGTACAGTTCAAGAGTTGAGGAAGGAGGCTCTAATTTCTCAGGTGGACAGAAGCAGCGACTGACAATCACAAGGGCTATTGCCAGAGATCCAAAGATATTCCTATTTGATGACTCTTTTTCAGCGCTTGATAATAAGACAGACAAGACGCTGCGTACGGAGCTGAAAAAGATTGCAGGAGATTCTACTATGTGCATCGTTGCACAGA
Source organism: Butyrivibrio sp. (assembly GCA_045646185.1). Taxonomy (GTDB): domain Bacteria; phylum Bacillota; class Clostridia; order Lachnospirales; family Lachnospiraceae; genus Butyrivibrio. The sequence continues at coordinate 68,910 of JAZRKG010000035.1, read as the reverse complement.
AAATCGCTACTGTAAAAGGCGCTGACAAAATACTTGTTTTGGATGAAGGGAAGCTTGTAGGTATCGGCACTCATGATGAACTTATAAAAAGTTGTGATATATATAGGGAGATAGCTTCATCCCAGGAGGATTCGGAGGTGACAGCATGAAGAGATGGCTGCGCGGTACTCTGGAATATATAAAGCCGTATCGATCATTGTATATCTGCGGGCTGATACTGGGAAGCATTGGCTCTTTTCTTGATGTATTCATCCCAAGATTTATCGAAACAATTGCAGGAATAATAAAAGATGGAGTGACTGCTTCTAGCATTGATTTTGAGGCAATCTGGTTAAATTCATTTCGCGCATTAGTTGTCATACTGGTGAGCGCCATTACCAGCGTGATTGGAGTTAGACTTCTTTCCAGAGGCGGCAAGAATGTAATACGAGATCTCAGGCTTGCGATGAATGATAAAACAGACCGCATCAAAATGAATTACTTTGATACTAATCCGCTTGGAGATTCTTTAAGCAGGCTAACCGCTGATGTGACAACCTTTTCTGCAGCGCTGTCTTCTAATATCGGATCACTAGTCTTTTCCGTAATTTTAACCGTAGGCTGTGTCATTATGATGTTAAACTGCAATGCTTTCCTGGCAATCTGTTCTTTTATAAGTATAGCGTTGGGTCTTGTAGTAAACATTGTTTTAACTTCCATTGGTGCCAGGGCTGTAAAAGAGCAGCGGAAACACCTTGGAGGAATGAACTCGATAATAAGTGAAGCAGTTAACGGTCATCTTATTATCAAAGCTTTTAACAGCGAGGAAGAAGTTATTGAACAGTTTGAGAATACAAGTAAAATGATGTCCCTTACTCAGGCCAGGTCGCAATTTCTTTTGGGAATACTTGTTCCATTAATGAATTTTGTAAGTAATTTAACATATGTGGTTGTGTGTGTAGTCGGGGCACATATGATTATGCGAGGTAATCTTAATATGGAGACGATGGCTGCTTTTATCATCTATATCAAGATGGTCACCTCACCTATTACTAAGATTATTCAAATCACAGGCAATATTCAGCCGGCTATAGCCTGTGCTGAGAGGATTTTTGAATATATGGATCTTGAGGAGAATAGCGATGAGGGAGAAAGAAGGCTTGAGAACGTTAAGGGGGCCGTTGAGTTTAAGCATGTGCAATTTGGCTATGTAGAGGGACAGACTATATTAAAAGATTTTTCTGCAATTATAAAACCGGGTATGAAGGTAGCTATAGTAGGTCCTACAGGTGCCGGTAAATCGACAATTATCAATCTTCTGATGAGATTCTACGAGATGGGATCAGGGGATATTCTTATTGACGGTGTTTCAATAAAGGAGATGCCGCGCTGCTTCCTTCACGATATCTTCTCGATGGTTCTGCAGGAAACTTGGACGTTTCAGGGTAGTATCAGAGATAATATCGTTTATTCTACAGAAAATTCTGATGAAAAGAATCTAGAGCGAGTGCTGAAAGAGACAGGCCTCGACTATATCGTGGCTTCGCTTCCAGATGGGGTAGATACGTTCCTTTCAGAAAATAGCAGCGTTTCCGCAGGTCAGAAACAGCTTATAACCATTGCCAGGGCTATGCTTAAAAAAGCTCATGTAATGATATTGGATGAGGCGACTTCATCTGTAGATACCAGGACAGAGAAGCTGATCCAGGGAGCAATAGATAAGATGACTAAAGGACATACCAGTTTTGTAATTGCGCACAGACTGTCAACCATTCGAAATGCAGATATTATCTTTGTTCTAAAAGACGGAGACATAATCGAAACCGGAAGCCATAACGAACTTTTAGCAAAAGGCGGCTTCTATAGTGAGTTGTATAAGGCGGGACTGGAGGTAGGATGAATAGCAGGCTTGAAGATCTTAGAAGCGTATCCACAGAGGGACTAAAAAAAATCGGAGGAGGTATCAGCGGAAGTATCTATGCTATCAGTGATGAGCAGGTGTTGAAGGTTTATACTGATACCTTTACCTTTGAAGAGGTAAGCCACTTATATGAAGTGAGCAGGTTTCTTGATGCAAACGGAATAAACACAGCCAGGTCTTATGAGATAGTAAATGTTAACGGCGCTTTTGGAATTATCCAGCAGTACATTCATGGGAATCCGCTTCCAAAGCTCATTGCCGAGGGTAAAACATCAAGGATAGACGCAGCACAGCTTATGGGGAATCTTCTTGTAAAGCTGCATGGATTAAAGCCGGGCGGTGAAATACTTCCGACCCTGGATACCATGTTTGCAGGAATACTTGACAGGTGCGGCGATAAACTGATTCCCAGGGAAAAAGAACTGCTTGTTTCGGCTATAAGCAGCCTTCCATGCGGCAATGTGGTTATGCATGGAGATTTCCACGAGAATAATATTATGGTGAATGATGATAAGTTTTTTCTCATAGATCTAGATAGTGTATGCATTGGGTCTCCTCTTTTTGAATTTTTCCAGATATTCTGTGTTTATCAAACTGAGATGCCTAAGGAGATGCAGGAAGTACTCAGGCTGACTCCGGAGGATGCCAAAATCTTTTTAAGAAAGATTATTGAAATATATTTTGATACGAAGGATGCATCTTTTATAGAAAAGTATTATGAGCTCTTTTCTCAAATGGGTGAATTAAACAGATTTCTGGCGCATTTCCTAATGGCAGATGGATACAGCCATGAGCAGCTTAGAGCTTATGCAAGTGAGAATATTGACAGGGTAGTTAAGGAGTTTGACAGGGCAGCAAGCGCCTGCAACGGATTGGAGTTTAGATGGAAGTAAAGATATCGGTCATCATAGCCATGTACAACGCCGAAAGATACATCTGTGACTGCGTTAGAAACGTACTTGCCCAGAGTCTGTCTGATATTGAAGTGATAGTAGTCAACGACTGTTCAACCGATGAAAGTGTTGAGCTAATAAGGAAAGCCTTCGGAAGTGATGAGCGGGTAGTAATCATCGATCAGCCACAAAACATGGGACCGGGTGAGGCTAGAAATGTCGGAATTAAGGCTGCCAGAGGCAAATATATTACCTTTCTTGATAGTGATGATGCAATAATGCCTGATGCACTGGAAAAACTTTTCTTAAAGGCGCAGCAATACTCTGCTGATGTGGTACATGGTACAAGGCTTATGGTGCCAGTTGTTTCTGATGCGCCTTCATCACTTCTAGACCTGACTTTTGATGATACATATGAAATAACTTTTGAACAGGGCAGCCCACAGACCTCAGAAAGGCTTCTTAGCGGGGATATTTCCCTGCGGATAGAGTCCTGGCTATTACATGAGATTCATTGGAGTGTCTGGAACAAGCTTTATAGCACAGAGTTTATCAGGAAAAATAACATTCATTTTGCTAAGATGAAGATGGCCGAGGATCAGGTTTTTTGTTTTTCCTGCCTTATAAATGCAGTCAACTATCTGATCCTGCCTGGGGCATTTTACATGTACAGACTTGATGCTCAGTCCCTTTCAAGAGGGAAATACAACAGCCGATTTGCATATAAAATACTTGAAGCAATGTTTGATTGCTTTTTAGCCGTAAAAGGCGCGGTTGAGGGAAATGAGTTTATCGGGGAAAAACCTGAATATGCTGACCGGGTCTACAGGTATATCTTGAATGGCCTGGATAACGGATTCTTCAAAACCTGAATAAGAAGCATTGGAGTTGATGCAGTGCTTGGCGATGCAGGCGTGAAAGAGCTTTTGAAAAATGCTGCATCAAATGAGTCAACTGCAGCTTATTTGATCGAGACTATAAGAAACGTTTATACAGATCTGCCTGATGAGCCGGATATATTTAGGATAGTAACTTCGCCTGAATACTGGAAAGAGCAGAAAGAGAAAGGAGATAAAAATGCCTGAGATATCAGTTATTATGCCAATGTACAATGCTGCTAAAACAGTCACCTACAGTATAGATGCCATTCTTAATCAAACCTTTAAGGATGTTGAGGTAATTGTTGTAGATGACTGTTCTCCGGATAATGAATTTGAACTGTGCAGTGAAAAATATAAGGATGAGCCACGTGTAATCCTCCTTAAGCAGGATAAAAACCAGGGACCTGCAGCTGCCAGGAACAGGGGAATTGAAGCGGCAAGAGGAAAGTATATAACTTTCCTTGACAGCGATGATGGAATGAAGCCCGAAGGGCTTTTCAAGATGCATGAGGTGGCAGTTTCATATGACGCAGATGTGGTTCATTCTACAGGTCGTTTTCTTCCGGTGCATAAGCCGGAGGTTGTGGATATGATGTCTGTGCCTGACGACTACTGCATTGAACAAATTAAGGATGAAAACACTGTAAAAGAGACTACCCTTTTGGATCAGAACTTTGAAAGCCGCCTGGATGGTTGGATTAACGGAAAGTATAATGGCAATGTCTGGGGAAAACTCATAAAAAGACAATTTCTTATGGAAAACAATATCCGTTTTGCGCATCTTAAGATGTCGGAAGATATTCTGTTTTCATTTGAATGTCTTATGCGCGCAGAACGATACGTCGTATTCCCGTATTCATTTATTATCTACAGGCTTATTGGAGACAGCCTGTCAAAGGGCAAAAAAGATATACCGTTTATGATAAAACTTTTGGAATCCACACTGGGCGGGGATGACGCCTTTGGTGAAAAAATGGACAAAATACCTTTCTTTATCAAACATCCAGAATTGAAGAACAGGGTGTTTAAGTTCATTGATGATACTATGGACAGTTTTTATATCACTCCCTGTTATCAGCTGCTTGGTGAAGAGGCGCTTAGAAACGACTCGCGAATTTCGCAGATATTCGAGAAATATTTTGGCACCCATGCAGCTTTTATGGAAAGGTATTTTTATATAAAGCAAAATGCTGAACCGGAAGCTCCTGATATACTAGGCGAAAGCCTGACATACGAAAACTGTCTGAAGATGCTGGAAGAATATAAAAAGGGACATACAATAGGTTGATAAAAAATGGCGCTACACAAGGAGGGTAGAATATGCTGAACGTAGCAATGAATGATGATAATGGTGTACTAAAGGTGAAATTGGAAGGGAAACTTGATGCTACTTCCGCTTCGGATTTTGGAAAACAGCTGGAGGAAGCTGTTGAGGGAAAAACAGGCGTCATTTATGACTGTGAGCGACTTGATTATATTTCATCTGCAGGACTTAGGGTGATCTTGTGGTCTCAGCAATATTTGGAAAGTAATGGCCACAATAATATTGAATTAAAACATGTTAATGAAATAGTAAAAGAGATATTGGAAGATACCGGATTCATAGATATTATAAAGGTTGACTAGTAATTAGTCTTTGCGTCACAATATCCCACAGAATGAGCACCTGCCGAGATAACAGATGTTCACACTGTGGGATTCTGTTATTAATGTCAGGACTGTGCTATAAGAATCGCAGTGGAGCGAGGAGACAGGCTGATATGGCCAAAGTCGTCAAAGTAGCTTTGAGAAGATTCAAGGGCTACTTTAAAGGTGTATCCTGACGGTATAATTGGGAGTTCAAAGGTCTGATTTTCCCAATGCGAATTTACTGCTACATAGATAAAAGAACTATTTTTGGCGTTATATTTTTCTGCATCTTCTACGTACATATAGGAAAAGGCAAGGGCAGGAGAACAGAGATCCAACTGCCATGGAACTGTTCCATGTAGGGAAAATTCGGGATAGTTCAGGCTGTTATACCCATTGTCTTTAGCATTGGAACGCATTACGGGGTGTTGCTTTCTGATAGAGATAAGTTTTTTTACATAACTAAACAGATCTTTATGTTTTTCCAGATTGGCCCAGTTTAGCCATGAAATCTCATTGTCTTGACAGTAGGCATTATTGTTTCCAAACTGAGTATTTGCAAACTCATCCCCGGATAAAAGCATAGGGATACCCCGGCTCGTCAGAAGAATAGTAAGCATGTTTTTCATTTGACGCAAGCGCAGATCCAGTATCTGCGAATCATTGGTCTCGCCCTCGGCTCCGCAGTTCCAGCTGTTGTTATCATTGCTGCCGTCCATATTGTTTTCGCCATTAGCCTCGTTATGTTTCTCATTGTAAGAAACCAGGTCATAAAGGGTAAAACCGTCATGGCAGGTTATGAAATTTATGGAAGACTCCGAGTTATTGTCTCCATAAATGTCACTGGAACCGTTAATTCTGCAAAATAATTCAGGAGCATGTTTTGCGCCGCCTTTTATAAAGCTTCTAACGCAGTCTCTATATTTTCCGTTCCATTCAGCCCATTTTCCCCAATTTCTGAAGGCTCCAACCTGATACAGGCCACCGGCATCCCAGGCTTCCGCTATAAGCAGAGTTTTCCCCAAAACGGCATCATTGGCAATGCTGTCAAGAAGAGGTGGATTTATCATTGGAGCGCCATTTTTGTCTCTTGAGAGTATGGATGCAAGGTCGAACCTAAATCCGTCTATATGATAGGAACTTACCCAGTATCTTAGACAGTCAAGAACTACATTCCTTACTACAGGATTGTTACAATTCATGGTATTGCCGCAGCCACTAAAGTTATAATAGTATCCTTCAGGGGTCAGAAGATAATACGTTCTATTGTCTATTCCTCGATATGATATATAAGGACCATTTTCATTGCCCTCAGCTGTATGATTGAATACAACGTCGAGAACGACCTCTATTCCGTTAGCATGAAATTGCTTAATCAGGTGTTTGAGCTCATCAGCTTCCATTCCATAGGGCGCCGAAGCAGCGTATCCGGCTTTTGGCGCAAAAAAGCCTACTGTTGAATAACCCCAATAATTAAACAGCTTTTGTCCGTTGTAATCCCTGGAATTTTCAAACTCATCGAATTCAAAGATAGGCATAAGTTCTACGCAGTTTACACCCAGTTCTTTTAAATAGGGTATTTTCTCAGCCAGTCCTGTATATGTCCCTTTTCTTTTAACGTTGCTGTCTTTATCCATTGTAAAAGAGCGAACGTGTAATTCGTATATTACAAGCTCGCTTGAGGGTATTTCCAAAGGCTTGTCTCCATCCCACAGATAGTCTTCACTTATTATCTGACCTCTGTGCAGGAATGGGTCTTTGGCCCTAGAGGGCTTTCCCCACACTGTCCGGCCTGAAACAGATTTGGCATAAGGGTCTAAAAGTATTTTGGATTTATCATAAAGCAGACCTTTTTGAGGGTCATAGGGTCCATCAAATCTATAACCGTATTCAGTAGATTCTATATCTATTCCATAAACCATCATGGTGTAGACATTACCTATTCTGAAAGATTCAGGGAATGGGATTTCAATAAAGGGCTTGTTCTGCCCGTGATGAAACAGTACAAGTGTGCAGGAAGTAGCTTCCTTTGAGTATATACTAAAATTTACGCCGCCTCCGGTATCAAGTGTCGCTCCGAAAGGGAAAACCCTGCCGATACGGTATTTAAGTGGTCCTTTTTTATTGGTTGGGAAAGTATCTATAAGCTTCATATTGATTCCTTTCACGTATATTCCTGTTTGGTATAATGATAGTATACAAGGGAAAATTAATACAAACAAGTGATTCACCAAAGCATAATATTCTTTTCCATCAAACGCGTTCCGCTACATTTTCTCAAAAGAGGGGTGGATTTTATAGAGTAACGCAATACTTTTTTAAGAACATCAAATGACGAAATATGATAAACTTATACTAGCGTATTTTTTTTACAAAAGAATCTTTTAAAAGTGAGGGGGAAAGAATGAAGAAAATGAGCAAGTATAGGATGTTGTCAATAGTGTTATTGGTACTGCTGTTAGTCTGCACAGGAATTAGCGGGTGCAAAAAGAGTTCGTCGACAGACCTTTCAGAGTACTGGTCCACAGATTCTGAGGCGGCTGAAAGCCTTAGGAGCTATGTATCAAAGGTTACCAACAAAAAAGATACGGAAAACTTTATACCTGTAGAAGACCGTATTGCTGTGTTTGATATGGATGGAACACTAACCTGTGAAACTTACTATACCTACTATGACACGATGATGTTTATCAGCTACTGCCTTGAAGACTATCCGGATAAGGTATCAGAAGACCTAAAAGAAGCTGCAGCTGAGATCAAACCTGGATATACAGCAGGTGAAGAACTGGCTAGAAATTTTGCCAAGGCATATGCAGGCATGACAGTAGAAGAATTATATGACTATGCTGTTGAATTTGGACAAAAAGAGACAGAGAGCTTTGAAAATATGCGTTATATAGATGGTTTCTATCTTCCAATGGTGGAAGTAGTCGAATACCTCTATAATAATGGCTTCACCATTTATGTTGTTAGCGGCACTGAGCGTACAACAACAAGAGCTATTATCGCAAATTCTCCGATCAGTGAGTATGTATCACCAAATCATGTAATCGGAACAGAGTTTGAAGTAAAGGTTAAGGGCAATGAAGACGTCTCTTCAAATATGGATTACAAGTATGCAGATGGTGACGAGCTTGTTTTCACAGGAGGATTTATTCAGAAAAATCTTAATGCCAACAAGTCCATCTGGATTGAAAGAGAAATAGGCCAAAGACCAGTGCTTGCCTTTGGAAATAGCGGCAGTGACACCAGTATGATGAATTATGTACTGGATGAAAGAAATCCATATCCTGCAGAAGCATACATGGTAGTTGCAGATGATGACGTGCGCGAGTGGGGAACTCAGGACTGGGATGAAAAATCCGCAGCCTACTCAGAGCAGGGATACGTTCCGATTTCCATGAAAAATGATTTCTTAAAAATCTACCCGGATACAGTTAACAAAGCAGAAGAGCAGTATTCAGAGCAGGAAGATGCAGCACAGGCAGATGAAGATTCTGATGGCAATGCAGCATAATAGGTGATTCCCAAATTAGCTTATAACAAACAAGAATAGAAAGAGGAGAAGGCTTTTTCATTCATAAAGTCTTCTCCTCTTTTTAGTTTATGCTATTTTAGCTCAAATTCTGCTAATAAGGTTTTTATTTGCGGCTCAGTAGCAGGTATATATTTTCGATGTTCATATTCGAAGTCAGGAGGAACAGCAATAACGTTCTTTCTATAATCTGAAGGCAGACAATTTAGCAGTTCTTTAAACCTTTTGTTGAAAGATTTTAAATCTGAAAAACCATTGGATAATGCAACATCCGTTAGATTCTTAGTGGTTGTACATAAATCTTTAGTGGCATTTTGTAGTCTGACTCGCATTACGTAGTCGTAGAAGCTTATGCCTACTGATTTGTGAAAAAGCGTAGAAATATAGGTCCTATTATACTGTGTTATTGCTGCAATATCCTCGAGAGTTATTTTTTCAGCATAGTGTTCTTCTATGTATGACATTATTACACGCATTGCGAGCTGCGTATCCTCATCTATTTCTGGAATAGAGGAAATTGGCTCGGAAGCAAAATTATTGCATAGAGTACAAATAAGCATCTCCATACATGCTTTGGCGGTAAATTGTGAATACTGATTATCCTCGCTTAAAGCAACTATCAGTTCGGCAACAAGTGCCTTTATTTTCTTATATTCTGGCAAATTCCTGGAGCTTTCATCTGAGTGACAGGCAGAAAATGACAAGGCTGTTCCTTTTGGGGTAAACTGCTTTAGAATTTTTGATGAAAAATGTAAAACTAAAGCAATAGTATTTTGCGTCTGGCCATAAGAAGCGTGGCCTACGTTTGGATCTACAAGAACAACGTCGCCTTCATTCAAAGGGAAGCTTTCTTTTCCTCTGCAAAAAAACTGTTGTCCCTGTAGAAGTATATTCAATTCGAAGTCGTCCGGATGCCAATGATATCTGAAATTCATTACTTCGTGAACAAAGCAGTTGATATAAAGATTATCTTTGGGCCATTGTGACTCATAAAATCCTAAATTCATTTATTTACCTTTCCAAACATTTTCCCTGTCAATATATTCGGATTGCGTTAATTATTTTTCTGTTAAAAAAGTAATCTGCAAGATGTATAGAGTAGTATATGCTCGTAAAAATGGATAACTATAAGGATTAAGTAGGTTATATTTACTAATTCTATTATGGCATAATTAATACTTTTATACAGGGAAAATGTTTGGATAATTTTCTAGACTGATCATGGATTATTTTTTTATTTTTACGGTAATCTGCTGGAGCTCTCCAAAAATCTACAAATATATTCAGCGCTTTTTTTTAGAGATTTTTATATTATACAGGCAAATAACAATCCGTGTTCCGGAGCACGGAATATAGCAAAAATGTATGGAGAGGTTTAAACGATGAATACGCAAATGATTATTTGTCTGGTGATTTTTGCAATCACTCTTGTAAGCTACATCCTGAATAAAATTCCAATGTGGCTTACAGCTATGATCTCAATGGCAGCTCTTTATTTTACAGGTTGTGTAACTGAAAGTGACGCCCTTGCAGGTTTCTCAAATGTTAATACAATTCTTATGGCGACTATGTTTATAGTTGCAGCTGGTTTTAGAAAAACCAGTCTTGTAGACAAAATGTGTTCTGGAATTATGAAAATGACAAAAGGTAGTTTTACTTTGGCATATTTTGGCTATATCGTAATTGCTCTTTTACTTACAAATTTCATTGCAAGTCCAATGGTTGTATATGCAATTGTTAGTCCACTTCTTGCAGCTCTTCTTGATAATAATGGAAAGAGCCGTTCACAGTATATGTTCCCAATAATGGTTGTATGCGTAGCCTGCTGCGGTATTTTACCACTTCCTACTGCAATTCAGATGGCAGGGCAGTTCACAGGTTTCCTTGAAACTTATGGTTTTGAGGGTATGGTCTTTGAACCAACTACATTCTTTCTTGGAGCATGGCCTATTTTGATAATTGTTCCATTGTGGGCACTGTTTATTGGACCAAAGTTCACTCCAAAACAGGCTGTTGTACCTATTGAAACAATTGAAAAGAAAAATGGAAATGATGCAAACAAATCTCAGCTTGGCAAGTTCTCTGACACAGCTGGAATCATTATTTTCTTTGCAACAATTATATTCCTTATTTTCTCTGCACAGCTCGGATTAAAAACATGGGCTGTAGCACTTGTTGGAAGCTTAATGATGGTTCTGTTCGGCGTTGTTGATGCAAAGTCAGCGCTTAGAGATATCCCTTGGGATATGCTTATGCTTTTCGTAGGTGCTCTTTCACTTGGTAGCGCACTTACAAGCACTGGTGCTGGAGATATGATCGGTAACGCTCTTGCAAATGCGGTTGGAGGAACACATAACAATTACGTGCTTGGTGCACTTTTCTTTGTGATTCCTTTTATACTCACACAGTTCATGCTCAACAGAAGTGTATCTGCTGTATTTGTGCCTATTTGCCTGCTTACGGCATCTGCTCTTGGAGCAAATCCAATGGGACTTATTCTCCTTGTAAATGCAGGATCACTTACAGCATTCCTTACACCTATGGCAACACCGGCAGTTCCAATGTGTATGGCTGATGGTGGATATGATTTAAAGGCAATTCTTAAAAGTGGTTGGTTGATTACACTTATACTGCCATTCATATACATTATCTACACAATGACAGTACTTCCAGCATTCTAAGCAAGGAGATTATTAAATGAAAATTACTGATGTAAAACTGATATATGCCAAGCATTATTTATTTGTTCATGTTTATACAGATGAGGGAATAGTAGGACTTGGCGAAGCAGGGAACTGGGGATTTCTCAGTTCTACTGCAGATGCCATAGAAAAGTTCAAGCCATATCTTATTGGAAAAGATCCATTTATGGCAGAGGATATTGCTCAAAATTTATATAGAGCGGTTTATTTTAGAGGTTCTGTAATAATGAGTGCTATTTCAGCAATTGATATAGCACTGTGGGATATTAAGGGTAAAGCCCTTGGGGTTCCTGTTTATCAGTTATTAGGTGGAAAGGTTAGAAATAAGGTCAGAGCCTATGCATCTGTAATGAAAAGACCAGGTACACTGCAGGAAATGGCTGATGAGTATAAAAAGCTGCAGGAAATGGGTTTTAACGCTGCCAAGATATTCGTAAACGGCAAGCAAAAGTCTGATAACAACGGATTCGACGAATTTTATTCGGGACGAGTTGAAGACGAACTTGAAAAAGTAAGGACCGTCAGAGAGGCTGTTGGACCTCACTTTGACCTTATCCTAGAAGCACATCGGGGAATGACAGTGCCAGAGGCGATTAGTTTTGGTAATGAAGTGGCAAAATATAGACCAATGGTATTTGAGGATCCGGTTACGCCAGATAATATTGACACAATGCAGGAAGTAGCTGAAAAGATTCCTGTACCTATTGCAACTGGCGAGCGATTTATCAATATCAAGGAATTTGAAATGTTAATGAGAAGGAATGCTGCGCAATATGTGAGACCAGATGTATGTGCAGTAGGCGGAATAACTGCTTCCAAAAAGGTTGCGGCAATAGCAGAAGCTAATGACGTTCTGATCATTCCGCATAATCCATTGGGACCTGTTTCAACTGCTGCATGCTTGCAGCTGTGTGCCAGCGTGCCAAACCTTGGAATTCAGGAATTGCCTACATTCTGCTTAAATGGTGCAGAAGATGCCATGGTAAAGGAACCAATAAAATTTGAAAACGGATTCTTATTGATCCCAGAAGGCCCTGGAATAGGCGTAGAGCTGGCTGATGATGCAGCTGAGAAGTATCCGGCAAATGAAAGAGGAAGTAATGTGGCATTTAGGTATTATGACGGTGCTGTAAAGGATTGGTGATATGAATAGAGATGAATTCATAATGCAGGCGCGTAAGATTGAAAGCTCAGATTACGTTAAAATAGCGTCTAAATTGCGCGAAAACGCAGGGAAGAGAATTCCACCGGAAGTAGCAGAGAAGTTTAGGAGTCTGGATGATGTAACTGAAGCAAAGGGAGCTTTTCTGGATACTGATTTTGGCAAAACAGCTTTTTACCTTATATCAGATAAGAACACATCAGATGGGCCTAAACCTGTTATTATCAATGTGCATGGAGGCGGCTGGTGCCTTCCGCATTCGGAACGGGATATATTCTTCTGCAGGAGACTGGCTCTTAAAACAGGCTGCCTTGTGGTTGATATAGACTATGTACTTGCACCAGAGCATCCTTATCCTGCGGCAATAGAAGAAATTGAAGCCTTACTTAATAATATTTTCCCTAAGCTCGTAAGTGAGTGGGGAGGAGATGCAAATAGAGTTATACTATGCGGTCAAAGTGCTGGGGGAAATTTGTTAGGGGCTGTTAGCCAGCGAAATAGATGCTTTGAAAACATGCATGTTTTAAAACAGATATTATGCTATCTGCCAACGGATAATTACAATAACCGATTTGGAGAGATGGATCTGGACGAAAGAGATCAATCTACAGAATATTATGGCTTTTTTTACAATTCTGAATTTGAAGATCGAAAAAGATCTGACGTATCACTTGTTTATGCGTCTAATGAGGAATTAAGTCATATTCCGGCTACTGATATTTTGACTGCTGGTCTGGATAATTTGATGTCAGAAGGCAGAAGGTATTATGAATTGATTCAGGATGCAGGAATAATATCATCCTACAAATGCTTTGAAAACAGCAGACACGGATTCCTGGTCAATATGTATGATGAATGGCAGGAAGGTGAGGATTACCTGGTACAACTAATAAAAGAAGTGCTTTGATATTGAAGTTTATACAGTAATGAAAGGCGTCGGACCCTGATAGGGGTTGGCGCCTTTTATCATTTGGGGTTCACTATACATTAAAAAGCTTTATAATGAATAAGGAAAAATTGTTATTTACACAGGAGGGAAATTAGTGAAGAAATTATATTCAGTGGCATTGCCAGTAACTATGACTGCAATGCTGACAGCCTGTTCAGTAGGCGGAACAACGGCCACAACAGAAACATCTGCTACTGCAGAGTCTGTTGACGTAACTGAAGAGGCAACAACAGCAGCTACAGAAAGCAGTACTGAAGCTGAGACTACAGAGATTTCTGATGCTATTGGCGGCGGGGCACCGTGGATTGACTCAGATATTAAAGAAAATGTAACAGCTGATACAGTGACAGATCCAAGAGATGACTTCCATCTCTATGCCAATAAGGAATGGATATTAAATAACGAAATTCCTGAAGGCTACTCAGGATGGTCACATTATATGGAGCGTGGCATGGAAGTTAATCAGCAGTGTATGGAGCTGCTGGTGGATGAAACTCTTACAGGACACGATGCAGAGCTGATTCAGACCTATTACAAGCTTGTTCTTGACTGGGATGCCAGAAATGAAGAAGGTGTAACATCACTTCAGGAATTGTATGATGCAATCCTTGCCGTCAATGATATTGAGGATGTAACAAAGCTTTTGACAGACAGCGAGACAGCAGATTATTTATATCCATTCATGTCATTTGGCGCAACTACAGGCTTTAATGATCCGGATAAATATATAGTAGCTGTTATGGAGCCAGGTGTTCTTTTGACAGATTCTGCCGAATATGCTGAGCGCACAGAATACGGCGACATGTACTATGGATATAGAAAAGATTTATTTGTATACCTTGCCGAGAGACTTGGAATGTCTGAAACAGAGGCACAGGCTTGCTTCGATGGTGCTATTTCAATTGAGGCCAAGCTTTCAGAAAACATTTATACAACAAATGAGCAGTACAGTGATGATTACTATGACCTGATAAACAATGAAATGTCATATGATGATATGACTGCGCTCAATAGTGTTTTCCCTTTGGGTGAAATTATTTCTAATGCAGGCTACAAGTATGATGGCGTTTATCTTGTAACACACCCGGATTATCTTACGGCTTTGGACGAAATATATACCAATGACAACCTTGAGGAAATCAAGGATCTGCTCCTTGTAAGATATGTTCTCGGATGCGCCGGAAGTCTGGATAGAGAAACTTATGATAAAGCAAATGAGCTGTACGGCTTATATTTTGGAGTAACTGGAACTGTATCAGATGAAGAAATGGCATACGACGCTGTAGTAAGCGCGCTTCCTGCCTCTATGCAGAAGGTATATATTTCAAAATATGGTTCTGCGGAAGATAAGGCAAGAATGGAAGAGCTTTGCCAGCTTGTAATTGATACCTATAGAGAACTTCTATCAGAGAATGAATGGGCTTCAGAGGAAGTAAAATCTTATGCAATAGAAAAGCTGGATAAGATGACCATACATGCCGCATATCCCGATAAGTTCAGAGACACATCTAATATTGATATTTCAGGCTGCTCTTTGATGGAAGCTGAGAATATTATCGCTGAGATAGAAGATGAGTATGACAAGAGCCTTATTGGAACAGAAGTAGATAAGGAAATGTGGGCTGAAGGCTTCAATATTCTTGAGTGTAATGCATATTATGATCCTTCTGAAAATACTATCAATATGGTAATAGGAATGATGGGAGAACCTTTCTATTCAAGTGATATGAGCACAGAAGAATTGTATGCTTCTATTGGTGCATTCTGGGTAGGACATGAGGTATCACACGCCTTTGATAGTAGCGGTGCTCAGTTTGATGCAGATGGACAACTGCGTGACTGGTGGACCCAGGCGGATAAAGAAGAGTTCCAGAGCCGTATTACCAAGATGGATGACTATCTTGATGGAATAGTAGCTTTTGGCGATTACAACTTTATCGGTTCCAACATTGATACAGAAATGGTTGCGGACATGACAGGCCTTCAGTGTGCCCTTCGTATGGCATCCAAGGTTGAAGGCTTTGATTATGAAAAATTCTTCATTAAGTATGCGCAGATGAATGCGAGTCTTGATCTTTATAGTAGTGAGCTTTCACAGCTCTTACAGGATCCGCATCCTCTGAACTATTCAAGGACAAACGTTCCTGTTCAGCAGTTTGAAGAATTCTACGAGGCCTTTGATATAAAAGAAGGTGACAATATGTATCTTGCACCAGAAGACAGACTTCTGGTATGGTAAGTTACTACTCTATAACGATTTATGCCCTGGCTTTTAGCCAGGGTTTTTTCTTATAAAAGATTCAAAATAGAAGCAAGCTTTTCTTTTTCCCGCATAGTGATGATCCTTAGGAAGAGAAGCATAGAGCCGCTCAGAGCATAGCTTAAAGCATGAATAATCGCGGGCCGGGAGCAATAAGCCCCACAGAAAGCTCTGACAAGTTTCTGCCCAGAGTCTGCAACACCGAAATCATTTCGTTATGAGAATCCAGAATCTTTCTGGCATATTCTGCTGCAACTTTTCCATTTTCATTAAGAGAAATTTTGTTTTCAGTATACGTATTAAGTATACCACATTGCTTAATCGGCATTGTACATATTTGGCACAGGCAGTTAACATGAATATAGATTCAAAAACGAAAACAAATTGTTTGCTTTCAGATAATAAATGGAGGAATTAGATCATGGAATATTTCAAGCTTAATAACGGAACAAAGATGCCAATGGCAGGAATTGGTGTATTTATGCTCACTCCTGAACAGGCTGAGAACTCAGTTGAGGCAGCTCTTAGAAGTGGAGTAAGGCTTATCGATACAGCCAACGCTTACATGAATGAATCAGCGACTGGACGAGGAATCAAGAAGAGCGGAGTTGCAAGAGAGGACATTTTCCTTGTAACAAAGCTTTGGCCAACAGTTTATGAAAAAGAGACAGCAATAGAAGAAACTTTAAAGAGACTTGATACAGATTACATTGACCTTCTTTTCCTGCATCAGCCAACTGATAACTGGCGTGAAGGCTATAGAAATATAGAGAAAGCATATAAAGAAGGAAAGGTAAAGGCTATTGGTCTTTCTAATTTCCCTGAAGATTTGTTAAAAGAAGCTATCGAGACAATGGAGATAAAGCCACAGGTGGTGCAGGTGGAAGCTCATCCTTATTTCCCACAGACTGAGCTTAAAAAGATTCTTGCTGAGCATGATATGGGGCTTATGGCATGGTATCCACTAGGACATGGCGATAAGAACCTTGTAAATGAGCAGGTATTTACAGATCTTGCCGCAAAATATGGCAAGACAAACGCTCAGATTATCCTTCGCTGGCATGTTCAGAGCGGCAATGTAGTAATTCCTGGATCCAAGAATCCGGACCACATCCGCGACAATTTTGATATTTTTGATTTTGTGCTGACAGATGAGGATATGGCAGCTATCGCCAAGGTGGACAAGGGCGTGCGCTATTATACAGCAACTCCTGAGCTTATCGCCCAGTATGCACAAATGGAACTAAGAGAAGATGTTTAATGTAAAAAATGGGGGCTGTCATTGCGACAGCCCCCATTATATTACTTAGAAATGTAATTTAAAGTGAAATCATCGAAGGTGCCCCAGCTTGTGGCATTGCATTTTACGTGAACACCTATTGTCAAAGTACCATCTGTCACTGTGATATTTTGCACTATAGGATGCTGCCAGTCAGCCCATGAGGTTACCATGAAGCTCTCGCTATATGTGCCGTCTGCGGATACAGCGTATAATTCCATTTCTGCATCCTCAGCCATATCGCCGCCCTGAGCATAAACAGATAATTCATATGTTCCAGGCTCCAGGTTTGTAAATTCCTGCTCGATAGAAAAATCCATATCAGAATCTGCAGAATAATAGTGGAATGCTATGCTTCCGCTATGAGCATCCTGCTCGTTGTTCTGAAAATCAGTTGGATTTGTGCTGCCTTCATAGGAAACCTTCCACATAGAGGTGTTAGTGCCTTCAAAGTCTGAGTTCAGAACCAGATTTGGACGAACGATTTCAACATTGGCTGTTACAACAGTTCCGTCCTCGAGAGTTCCCTCAACCTTATATGTACCACCGTTTACTTGATCAATTGCAGCAACATCGTCCTCGTTCCATGTTACAGTGGCTTCCTCAGTAGATTGGTCGTTGTAAAGAACAGATACGGTGTCTGGCAATACGATTTCTTCATCAATTCCATAAGAAAGATTTGTTTCTGGAATATAATCAATTGCCTTATCGGCTATTGTTCCTGTTTTTAAATATTTAAATACGTTAAGAGATTCAAGTGGATATCCATCAAAGTCAAAAAATGCCTGATTATCCCAAGAGCTTCCTCCGTAATAAAGGCCTGCATCCTCTGGATCGTAATCAGAAGCGTAGCTGCTTGCCCAACCGCTACCATACTGTTCCCATATAGCTGAGTTATCCTGATCAGCAGGACCAACAGGGATCCATACGCCTTCCCAATAAAATACGCCTAATGCTCCGGCTTCATTTGCAGCATTGATTACGTCACGGACCATGTTTGCCTGACCCTGAACAGTGGCTGGATAACCTTCTACAAGGTCGTCTGTGCCTGAAAGACTATTGTCAAAGCCGTCGCCATCTTCTGAAGTATAGCAGTAAGAAGTTTCAGCGATGACAACCTGTTTTTCATATTTTTCCTGAATCTTTTCTACCAGTGACTGCATGTTTTCCATGTCGCCATCCCAAAATGGGTAGTAGGAAAGACCAATGATATCAAAGTCAACATCGTTTACTATAAGATTTGAAACCAGCATGGATACAGAGCTTGGCTGTGAGATTCTTGTATAGTGAACTACAATATCCATGTCGTGAGAGTAAGTATTAGATACCTCTCTGACACCATTACTGCCTGCTTTGAGCAGAGACATGATATTCATGGTTTCTGTTTCATCAGACATACCAAAATTGATTTCATTTCCAATCTGAACCATTCCTACATCTACACCAGCTTCCAAAAGCTGAGTAAGGCTGTCTACGGTGTATTCGTACAGAGCAGTACTTTTTTCATCGATATCCATGTCAGCCCAGGCCTTTGGTGCATGCTGTCTCTTTGGATCAGCCCAAAAATCAGAGTAGTGGAAGTCGATGCAGACTCTCATTCCATATTTGGTAGCTCTTTTTCCAAGCTCAATAGCTGTAGCAAGGTCGTTGTTTCCACCGCCATAGCCATTTCCGTTTTCATCGTAAGGATCATTCCAGACTCTGATACGGATGTAATTGATGCCTGATTCAGCCAGAGTCAAAAAGACATCCTGCTCTTTTCCATCAAAGTTGTAATACTTTACGCCGCTGTTTTCTTCAGCCAAAACAGAAGATGCGTCCATACCACGGATAAAGTCATCAGAAATATTATCAACCGCTTTTATGCTGATAGTAGATTCTGCGGCTTCTTCTGGCATTGTAAAAGTGTATTCAGATTCAATTTTATTAAATACTGCTGATCCGGCTGTTTCAGAAGATACACTATCTGTTGCAGCGCTGGAAGCAGAGTCAGTACCTGAACTACTGCCTGAATTGGAACAACCTGATAAAATGCCTGCAAATAAAGATGCACAGATGGTTAAAGATAAAACTAGTTTAGACTTATACATTTAGATTCCTCCCATAAACTTTTTTCCCAATGAATAATTGTAGCAGAGAGAAGATAAAACGAGTAGTTTTTTTAGAAAAAGTATAGGTAAAATATAAAATAGTGATACAATAGGCATAAGAAAAAGCATTGGAGGATTATGGTATGAATTTAATTATTGCATTAATCGTGGGAGCACTGGCAGGATGGGTTGCCGGAAAGATAATGAATTCCAAGCATGGAGTTATTGTGAATATAATTCTTGGTATTGTTGGAAGTTCTGTAGGTTCTTTTTTATTCAATCTTATTGATATTCAGGCTACCGGTTCCCTTGGAAGCTTCATTTGCTCAGTAGTTGGAGCATGTGTAATTATCTGGCTTGGACGATTGATTTTCAAATAAGGGGGTCCCATGGCGTCTGCATCTAACAAAAAGAATTTAAAATTTCGCCTGCAGCCCTCTAATATGGATGAGGAGCAGCTTAAGATTTTAAATGATTTTATGGGAAAAATGGGTATATCCGCACAAATAACGGATTCTAATGACTATAAGTATTTATCTTTTGAGATTGATACGGAAGAGTACATTAGGAAAACATCCAGACATGCAGGTGCCAAGTATGTAGGAAATGAGCTGACAGTGTCTGAGGTTTTTCTCTACAATCAGAATCATACGTCAAAACAGACAGCGGAATACTGCGAAATGTCTGTAAGAACCTATTTCAGGCATGTGCGTAGATTAAAAGAGAAAAACCTTTGGAACGCTGAATCCTTGTATGTTTCCTTTAAATCAGAATGGTAAATTATTTTTTTATTATTTTTGTACCTTTTTAATTTTTGCTTCGTATAAATATTTAAACAAACAAAACTTATGAGAGGGAAAAATAATGAGATTAAATAATAAAGAAAACGTAGAAGTTGAAAAAATTCTTGCTGATGTAAGAGTTGACCTTGGAAATACAGTCAGAGAAATACTCAGAGAAGAGCAGGCTGATTTGGAATATTACAGATTCCTTAGAAAGAGTGCTTAAATTACTATTGTACATAAGGTAAGGCATGCCACTAAGAATAGTGACATGCCTTTTTTAAAATTCTCTATCGCTGGTCATGGAAATGCTTATATGTATAGCAGGATTTAACAGGGCTGCAAGATATGAAAATGCGCTGTTTGATATGATCATATTTCTGCACATGCTCATTAGCTGCATATCTCTGTATGCATTAGGACCGGCATTTCCTTCAACATATACAACTTTTTGTGGTAGATCAAAGCCAAAATCTGAAGCGTTTGTTTTGCAGTAATTCAGGTCATCCGAAAAAACAAATAACGTCATATCCGGTTCTATATTTAAAATAGTGCGGATATTCTTTTTATATACGTCAGGATTCAATGCCAGACCTGCTTTTATATAGTCTCCTCGTCTTACATGAACACAGGTTGAATTACTGCCTGTAATTTCCTTGGCATATTCAATGTTATTTTTTTCAAAAATTTCAGGAAAAGAGAGTTCTTTTAAGAAAAGGTCTCTGTAATAGTCGAACCATTTTCTGTTTATCCAATAGCCGTGATAGTACACATTTCCAGGCAATTTGGTTATCTGAGGATAGAATTTATTACATTCAACAATATAAATAAGTCCGTCAAAAGGATTCATTTCAAAGACGTTAGGAGATTCAGTAAGCATATCGAGTTCAAGTCCATTGTCTTTTAGCTGCTGCGGGATGCTCAGGTTATTTTCTTTTTTGTTTTTTATCATATAATCCCATACATCCTGATCAAAATAGCTGCTAAGAAGATTAGCCTCTATTCCGAAGACTTTTTTGAGCTCATAACCATTATGAACATTATTTACGTAAAAAAAGGAATCGTCTAAATACCAGGGTTCACCGTCGTCCAGGTAATTTTCGGCAAACCTGGCAAAAATATATTGAAAGGTTTGATTGGCAAGACCGCCATTAAGAAACTGTATGTGCATAAGTAACCCCCTCTTAGTTTTTATCGCACTGGTTATAGCAATTTAATGAGCTTGCAGTTTTCTATTCCTTCTTTCCAGAAGTCCTGAATTGGTACATTTCGTACCTGGCAGATTATACTTGAATTCATGGCTCCATGACCTACTATAAGCACGTCTTTACCTTCTTTTACAAGAGGATATGCTACATTCTCCAGAAAATCTCCAGTACGCTTATACAGATCAGCAAAGGTTTCAGCACCTTCGAAAGGCTCTACGTATTGTTCCGGATGCTGAAAAATAATATTTATAGGGCAATCAGGTATTGCAAAGCTATTTTCAATGCCTTCGTATTCTCCAAAAGCCATTTCTTTGAGCCTGTCATCAGTTACTATGGGCACGTCTCTACCTTCGAGTACAAGTCTGGCTGTCTCTTTTGCTCTTATAAGCGGAGATGAATAGCATATGTCAAAATTAACATTGGCACAATCTATAGCAGCTTTTCTGGCCATTTCGCGGCCCAGATCATTTAAAGGAACATCAGTCTGTCCTTGCAATTTATGCTTGAGATTCCAGTCAGTCTTGCCGTGTCGCATGATATATAGCATTTTTTACCACCTAATAATTTATTTATACTTAATTATAGCATACTGCCTTCTGTTTATTATAATCCATGTGCTGCCTTAAATTTTTGCTCTATACTCTGACGGAGTTGTGTGATATGTGCGGTTAAAAAGCTTTCTAAAACTGTATACAGAAGAAAAACCTAGCTGTGTTGAAATCTGTTCAATCGATAATTCTTTTGAGTGAAGCATTTTTTCAGCTTCTTTCATTCTTATAAGATCAAGATTTTCCTGATATCCCTTTCCAGTAAATTTTAATAATAATCTTCTTGTCTGTCTTTCACTATAGCCAAAGAAATCTGACAACGAAGATAGGGATATATCCCTATAATGCTGCTGCATATAGTTAAGAATCATGGTAATGTCATATTCTTTTTCAGAAGTATTATCAACAATATTGGCAGTTGCTGCATATTGATTCATCAACCGTGCAAAAAGAAGTGATAACGCAGAACGACTTTCTAGTTCTGAATACTTATGATAGTCAGGATGCCTTTCAAGAAGTCCTAAAATTAAGCTCTTGATAAGCATATCCTGTTTGGTATGGAAAATAATATATGTATCTTCAGCGTAGTGCTTTAGTACGTTTGCAAAAAAGTTATATAAAACATCGTTTTCATATAGGTTATTCGAAAATGTATCCCAAAATGCTGAATTTCTAACCATAACATTTACCAAAACGCAGTCGTCACTAAAACAAGAGATAGCATGCTTTGAACCTAATGCAAGGACCATAAGATCCCCTGCATGAAGCTCCATTTTGCCTGTACCCGCATAATTTACTGCGGTTCCTTCAGCAATATATACCAGTTCAAAATAAGTATGATAGTGCACGATTGGGGGAAAATAATTTGGTGGTATCATTGCGTAAACGTCAGTATGATGCTCATCAAGCATTGTATCCGTCATGAAGTTATCATAATTGTTTAGACGCATGGTCATCCAATCATCATCTTCAAAAAATGGAGATCCTTCCCAAAAATCCGTATACTCATCCGCATATTTAGGTTGAAAGCCCTCATAATTCATATGGTCTAAATAGTAGCGCTTACAATAGTCTGATTCCTTCAAAAACAGGTCTGTATATAAGTATTTGTATGTAGAAACAATCTTTTTATTCATTGATTTTACCTCGATTATAAGGTACCACTTTTTATTTAGAAATAAAAGATTATAAAAAGAACTATGTCCGAATAGTTGCTAATCATGTCTTGATATGAGCTTAAAAGAACGCCACTAAAGGAATATATTTTTTACAACAAGTAGTTGAAAGGAGCGATTGCTTTATGGGTAACTTGTCAATCAAGCAGATTAGTGTCGAGCATATGATATGTCCACTGGGTCTTGATGAAAATAATCCAAGATTTGGATGGATATTAGAAAACGAAAAAGACTCAAATGTGTTTCAGATTGCATATAATCTGCAGCTATATAAAGAAACAAACCTTATCTATGATTCAGGAAGAGTTACTTCTGAAGATAGCACAGAAATAACACTAAAGAACCTGCTACTAACTCCATGTACCAGATATGACATAAAATTAAAGGTTTGGGATAACAAAGATAATCTTGCAGAATCTGCAAGCTGGTTCGAAACCGGCTTGATGGATAGAGGCTTTGATGCATCTTGGTATGAACCAGAACAAATACCTACTGAGAAAAGCTGGGACGAAAACAACTTTGGCGGATTCGACTTGGAAACCACTGCTGATCCAAACAGAGATTTTTCCGAGTTTATGCCTTGCCAGTACATCAGGATTCCATTTACCGCTGATAAAAAGATAAAAGAAGCAAGAGTATATGCTTCATCACATGGTGTTTATCGCTTGTATGTAAATGGCGACAGAGCTGATGAAAGAGAATTTGCTCCTGATATCACTTCATATCAGGGCCTTCTCCAGTATCAGACATATGATATTACCTCAAGGTTAGAGAGAGGTGAAAATGTACTCGGCATCATCCTTGCAGATGGTTGGTGGATTGGTAGAGTAGGTCTTACCGGTGACTCTTGCCAATTTGGCCAGACATTGGGAGTGATTATTCAAGCTAATATAACCTACGAAGATGGTACAGAAGAAATCGTTACAGGCGAAGACGGAGTTTCTTCAACAGGGCCTTTGATTTTTTCAGACATTTTTGTAGGTGAAAAATATGATGCGACCAAAGAATTAACCGGTTGGTGCAACAGGGACTACAACGCTTCGGCCTGGAGCAGCCTAAAAAAGGCAGATTATTCCAAAGATAATCTTATTGGGCAGTATGGCGAACCTGTAAAAGCAATTAAAGTATTCGAGCCATTGAAAATCATTACTTCACCTGCTGGCGAAACGATAATAGATGCTGGTCAGGTCCTGGCAGGACAAATAGAAATTACTGTGGATACGTCAGAAGGCCAGATAATTAAGCTTGAACATTCAGAAGTCCTAACAAAAGACGGAAATTTCTACAACAACATACTTGGCATAAATAAAGAACAGACAGATACCTATATAACTAAAAATGGAAAACAAACTTATAGACCTTACTTTAGTTATCACGGTTTCAGATATGTCAAAGTAACTGGATGGCCAGGAGAGCTGTCAGTTAGAGATGTAAAAATATATGCATTGAGTAGTGATCTGAGTGATGTGGGAACATTCACATCCTCAAACGATAAACTTAATCAGCTTCAGCATAATATCCTTTGGAGTGCCATTTCTAATACACTTTCAATCCCTACCGATTGTCCACAAAGAGAAAGAGCGGGTTGGACTGGTGACATAATGGCATTTTCTCCTACCCTTTGTTATCTGAGAGGGTCAGACTCCTTCCTTACAAGATGGATGCGAAGCCTGCGCATTGATCAAAGACCTGATGGTGCCGTTCCTGATATCATACCTTACTTTAAGGCCTATGAACTTACTAACAGCAATCCAAACTTTGGCTCACATACCAGCTGCGGATGGGGTGATGCAGTCCTGGTTGTTCCTTTAGCTGCATACAAGGCATATGGTGACAAGCGAATTCTCGAAGAGAACTATGTGGCAATGTCAAAATGGATGGATTATATAAAGGATCGCGTTGAAAATCATCACCCAGAGGGCTATGAATCCTGGGACGAAGAACGAAAAACACGAAGTAAATTGCTTTGGAATACAGATTTCCACTTTGGTGACTGGCTCGTTCCAAGTATGGTCCTGGGCAATCCTGACGGAGCAGCAATGATAAATACCGCTTTAGCTACCAAGGATTATGTTGCACCTGCATATTACGCTTTCAGTGCTCAGAATATGAGTGAGATTGCTGAGATTCTAGGAAAAGAAGATGACGCAAAGCACTACAGAAAGCTATATCAGGACATCAGACAGGCGTATATAGATGAATATGTAAATGAGGATGGCATGCTTCCACAAGAGCTTCAAGGCTTATATGTAATTGCTCTTAAAATGAATCTGGTTAGTGCAGAAGTAAAACCCAAAATGGTTTCGCATCTCAGGAAAATGATTGAGGACAATGATTACAGACTTGATACTGGTTTCTTAAGCGTTCTGTTTCTTATGGATGTCCTCTGCGATAATGGCCTCGAAGATTTGGCAAAAAGAATTCTTTACCAGAATAAATGTCCTAGCTGGTTATACGAGATTGAGCATGGAGCAACAACCATGTGGGAAAGTTGGGGAGCAGTTCTTGACGATGGTACTACAAGTACATACAGCTACAATCATTACGCTTTTGGTTGCGTTGGAGAATGGATTTACAAAACTATTGGCGGATTAGTAATCAAAGAGGCTGGCTATAAGCACTTTGTAGTAGACCCCAAATATACGTATGATCTATCTTTTGCAAGAGTGACTAATAAAAGCATTTATGGGGACATCGCCATCAACTGGGAGAAAACTCAAGAAGTTATAACCCTTGAAGTCCATGTTCCTGTGAACACTACCGCTGATATACATGTGGGAAGAGAAGTTATTAAAAATGTAGGAAGCGGTACATATAAATATGAGTTTAAAACGGAGGAGACACAGCTATGAAGGAAAAAAAGACAGACAAAGTAACACTGCTCGAAAAATTGGCATACGCTATAACAAACATTGGTAACATTCCAGTTCAGGCAATTCTTGGTTCTTATTTACTTATTTTCTATACTAATGTAGTCGGACTCAACCCTGCAGCATGTGCAACACTGTTTCTGATTGCCAGAGTATTAGATGGTCTCAATGATCCTGTAGTAGGATTCCTGATTGACCATGCTCCATCTTCAAAGCTCGGTCATTTCAGACCAACTCTGATAATAGGTTCAATTGCATGTGGTATCAATTTCCTATTGATGTTTTATGGACCATATATGGCAACAAGTGGAAAACTTGTTATTGCCTACGTTACATACATTCTCATTGGTATACTGTTCCCTGTTATGGATATCTCATTAAACAGTATGCTTCCAGTAATGACAACTGACGTTAAAGAGCGTAATACCTTAAGCTCAATCAAAGGCTTTGCATATATGGCTGGTATATTTGGCCTTAACATAGTAGCTCCACTAATTATTGGTGATACAACAGCAGCTGCTGGCTATATGAGATTAGTTCTTTTTGCTACTATAATTATAATAGGCTGTTCCGTAGTAGGTACTCTTGGAATAAAGGAGAGAGTAAAGGCTGAACCGGGCAAAGATTCTTATAAATTTAGCGACTTATTTAAAATTCTTACTCAGAAGCCTGTATGGGTAACATTTCTCTCAACCATGGCATATATGGTTGGTACATATATCCTGAATACAGCAAATACTTATTTTTACACCTATGTGTTAGGTGACCTTTCACTTTTAAGTATTGCATCACTTATTCAGCTGGCTACATTGATTCCTTTCACTATCATTTCTGTTCCACTTGTTAATAAGTTTGGAAAGAAGCGCTTATATGCTTTAGCGCTGGCACTCATAACACTGACACCTGTTGTAAGGCTCCTTAATGTAACCAATATCCCAATTCTTCTTATTACAACCGCTGCCACTGGAATAGGATCAGGTATATGTATGCCACTGACATATTCTATTCAGGCTGATAATACAGACTATGTAGAACTCAACCTTGGAGTAAAAGCACAGGGAGCAGTAGCAGCACTTTCATCATTCATCACAAAATGCGCAATGGGTATAGGTGGAGCAATACCTGGATACATCCTTGCATCAGTAGGCTTTAATTCAGATGCAGCACAGCAGACAGTAGCTGTAAATTCAGCTATAACATTCTGCGTAATTGGTGCCCCTGCAATCTTAGGAGTTATAGGTGTAGTTGTATTTTCAACACTTTACCCTTTAAATAAGCAAAAAGCAGATTTACAGAATATTAAAATGGCAGAACTTAGAAAGGTTGGCTAAAGAAAAATTTTTCATAAATATATCTACACAAAAGGAGTGGAATCTTATGTGATTCCACTCCTAAATTTTTGGCCAAATCCAATATCTAAAACACTAGAGTTCTTTCAGTAAAAATGCATTCGTATTTAGCATTGTAATTTTACTATAGGATATAGCTAAATAACAAACTGGCATCAGCTTATATAGAAATGGTCCTATAACCCCGTCCCGGGGGTCCATCCTGGCTGTTGCCATACAGCTAAATAAATACTAAAATAGTATTAGTAGTAATGATTTCTTAGAATATTGTTTTTCCAATTTGGAGGTTATTTATGAGGGTTGACGAAAAAAGAGAACAGATTGAAGAGAGAAAAGCAAGAAAGAAGAGAAACAAGAGAATAATCATTATATGCACTATTCTGCTGGCTGTTTGTTCAGGCTGCGTTGCAGGATATGTGTACAGAGATAAGATTTCCAAGATTGCAAAGAGAGCAGAAGAATTAAAGAAACTCAAAGAGGATATTGATGCCATCAAAGAAAAGGTATTAACTACAACCTCTGCTTTTGGCGAGAGCGTAAGCGACGCTATCTTCTAAGAGTTTAATATTATGTTGATAAAATAAGGTATCCATGGCTAACAGTTTTTTCTATAAATAGGCTAAAGGATACCTTTTTTTATGTAAAAAATACTTTTATAATAATTTTAGTTAAAAATTTCAAATAATGGGGAACAAGTATGGGAAAGTTTCAAATTTATGCGCCTAGGGAGGCAAGAACAAAGGACAGCATCCTATTGTTGTGGGACAAAGTCAATGATGGAGCAGAGAAGCTTCAGTATGACATCTATGTAAATGGAAAACTATGTAAATCTGTTGATTGTACAGATGAAACTCTGACAGGCCTGGAACCTGCTTCTGAATATACTGTTCAGGTCGTTACGCAGTTTGAAGGAGAGCTGTATGATACTGACAAAATAAGAGTGTCAACCAGAGCAAAGGGTAATATCCTTGATATTACTCGGTTTGGAGCTGATGTTCAGTGCGAAAACAATGCTGAGGCTATTCAGAAGGCTATTGATGCTTGCGGAGATGGTGATACTGTCTATATTCCGGAAGGAATCTTCAGATCAGGGGCACTTTTTCTTCACAGTAATATGACGCTGGAGGTGGCTGAGGGAGCGAGACTTCAGGCCACAGGCAAAGTATCGGACTTTGAACCCTTCTTTTACCCATATGAGGGAAGATGGGAAATGTGCTATGCCTCACTTTTGAATGTCAGAACGTTTCCAGAATATAATAAAGAGGGCAATCCACAGACTGATTTTGACATATATGAAAATATAAAAATAATAGGAAAAGGTGTTATTGATGGTGGTGGTGAAGATTTATTCAAACCACAGCTTGACGCCTTTGGCAAGGTATCCAGAAGCCGAACAATATGTATTCGAAACACCACAGGACTTTACATTTATGGTGTAACAGTGCGTAATTCTGCGGCATGGTGCCTGCATAATATTTACTGCAAAAACATGACCATCAATCAGATCAGCCTTTTTAATAAGTTTGATGAAAATGGCAACCGCTATACGCATTTTAATGGTGATGGCATTGACCCTGATTCCTGCCAGGATGTAACAATCTGTCACAGCTTCATTGAGAGCCAGGATGACAGCATAGCCTTAAAGAGCGGACGAGAGCCGCTTGGGCTTGAACTGGCAATACCGACTCAGAAGGTTCGTATCTCTAACTGTAAGTTGTCATATGGCTTTGGCGTGGTTGTCGGTTCAGAAATGTCAGGAGGAGTTAATGACGTTCTGATTCAGGATATTGAAATGAATGAGACCTTCTGTGCTGTCAACCTAAAGACAAGACATGGAAGAGGTGCCTGCATATCAAATATCAGCTATGAAAATATAAAGCAGACTACCAAAATGGTGCAGGATGAAGACGATAAGTGGTTTAGAGGAAATCTGTGCATCGACCAGTTCTATGGAGATGACAGTGTTGATGCTAAAACAAAGCTTAGTGTTGACAAGGGAACTTCAACCATAAAGGATATTTCTATTAGAAATGTGGCTATGGATGTAAATAGCCGCAAGACGCTCTATATGTGTGGGCTCCCGGAAAATCCTGTGAACAACGTGCTTTTGGAGAATGTGAGTGCAACAGGTGGTGAAGGTGCTTATATCAAAAACATCAAAAAGCTAAAAATGGTAAATTGCGATTTTAATATATAAGAATATGTGTTATTGGAGGCATAATGAAAGTAAGAAAATACACTGATCAGGATTTGCAGGAGATTGTCTGTATATGGAATGAGGTTGTTGAAGAAGGGGTTGCTTTTCCGCAAGAAGAAACACTGGATATGGAAAGCGGAGCAAAGTTCTTTGCATCTCAGAGCTATACAGGAGTTGCTGAGGAAGATAACAAAATCTATGGTCTGTATATCCTTCATCCGAATAATGTTGGTAGATGTGGTCATATCTGCAATGCCAGCTATGCGGTATCATCGGGTGCCAGGGGAAAGCATATTGGAGAGCAACTGGTCAAGGATTGCCTACAGAAAGGCAAGGAACTTGGATTTAGAGTTCTTCAGTTCAACGCAGTTGTAGAGAGCAATGTTCATGCGAGACATTTGTAC
The DNA here is from genome assembly GCA_045646185.1 of Butyrivibrio sp. Taxonomy (GTDB): domain Bacteria; phylum Bacillota; class Clostridia; order Lachnospirales; family Lachnospiraceae; genus Butyrivibrio. The sequence goes on along the minus strand of JAZRKG010000035.1, from coordinate 39,097 downwards.
GAAAGACTGGGCTTCAAGCAACTCGGAACTATCCCTGGGGGATTTCGTATGGAAGATGGTCATTATGAAAACATATGTCCATACTATAAGGAATTGTAAGCATTATCTTTCTTTTTTGTTTACATTAATTGTTCTTCTCGTAATTGTTGAAATCCGTGAGTTACTAGTAAAGTCCTCCCAAATGGACCACTAACCCCGTCCCGGGGGTCCATATGGGGATATATAATGGAGTTTAAGGTGAAAAAAGTAGTTGAATTAAAAGCGCTGGATAGAATATATCTTATTCTTGCGCTGGGATGTCTGCTATATTCGGCAGTGGTATTTCACGCAAATAGCGGTACGTTTTCTTTTATAATCTGGCTTTCGGGCTTTGTGTTTTTCTTATTTTTATTTTTTATGAATTACAAGAATATCTGGCCAAAGGTTCCAATTCTTGTGACTAGAATTTTTCAAGCCCTTGTAGCTGTGGGAATTGTAGTTTTTCTTATATGTCAGGGCTGCATTTTTAGCCAGTTTTTCAGTACTGGAAAAAGTGACCTTGATTATATAATCGTTCTTGGTGCTCAGATGCGAAGCTTTGGGCCGAGCGTTGTTTATAAGGCAAGGCTTGATGCCGCAATAAGTTACCTTGAAGAAAATCCGGATACTATCTGCATCGTAACCGGAGGTCAGGGGCATAACGAAGGCATCAGCGAAGGCGAGGGTGGCAGAGATTATCTTGTAGAGCACGGCATTTCCAGTGAGCGAATTGTAGTAGAAAATACCTCTCTGGATACAAAGGAGAATATAGAAAATGCCTGCGAAATAATTGATAGCTTAAGTGATGGCAGTAATGATATAAGTGTTGGAATAGTTACTAATAATTTTCACGTCTTCAGGGGCATACACCTGACTAAAAAGACGGCTGATTATGAAATATACGGAATAGCAGCATTTACAGAATATCTTTATCTTCCAAATAATCTGGTTCGTGAAACCTTTGGTATTTTAAAGGATATCTGATAGCTGTGAATAAGGCCGCAGATGAAGCGATAAGAAACTTCATCTGCGGCCTTTGGTTTCTTTTGGGCAATATACATAAAAAATAATTTAAAAAAATGTAAACATATGTGAATTGAATCCGGTTTATAGATATGGTATATTGCACATATGAAAGCGGTTGCATAATTTATAAAATGTAAATTATGCACATGGAAGCGGTTTCAATAATGTATTTCTAAAAAAATTGGGAGGCAGAAGATGAAAAAGCACATTATTCAAGGCAAAAGTGTTTTGGGAACTTCATTAGCAGTTGTACTGCTTGCTACATCTATCATGGGTTGTAGCAATGGCTCAGACCAGCAGGCATCGACAACTGACACTCAGGAATCTCAGGATACTACACAGTCACAGGAACAGGCAGCAACAGAGACAGAGACTTCAACAGAAGCTGCAACAGAGACAACCGTAATCAAATACGGTACACACTGGGTAGCAGGACTTGATCCAAACAATGTTGATGAAGTAACTGGCGAATACACAATGGCTGAAACAGAGAGACAGGCTGCACTGGCTGCTTTAGATGCGGTAAAGTCAGAGCTTAATGTTGAGTTTGAGTTTGTTCAGTACAGTTCTGATGTGCGTACAGAGTTAATGACAAGCGTATTGGCAGGAGATCCGGTTTGTGATTTGGCTACCATTTGGGGTGGTGCTGAAGGTACAATCCTTGCCCAGAACGTCTTACAGGAATTGGATGATTACGCAGATATTTTTGCAGACGAAGAAGTTTCATGGATGTTTGATGATAAGCTTTACGGACATAATTATCTGCTCAGCTTTACAGAGAGATTCATTCCAAGATGGCCACTTATATACAATGCAACAATGATTGAAGCAGTTGATTCACTCAAGGATGAGGATGGCAATACAGTATATCCTACAGACCTGTTTGAAAATGGTGAATGGACCTGGAGTGCTTTTGAAGATTATCTCTCCAAGATTGAAGCATATTACGCAAATGTTCCATCAGCTGAAGGCAGCACACAGTCAACAGTTCAGGCTTATGAGACAGACCACAGATTTGCAGGCTTGTCAGCAATTTATTCTAATGGTGGAGCAATCTACGGAGCCAACGGCCTTTCAGTAGATTCTGACGAGACCAAAGAGGGCCTTGCATTTATTTCAGAGCTTATGGATCTGGGAGTTATGAGTGATCCTGGAGTATATGATGATGGATACACACCTCAGTGGACAACAGCGCAGGGCGACTTCTCAAGAAGCGCAACAGTATTTACAGACTGCCCTGACTGGCTTATTGCATCAGCAGTTTCAGCTGTAGCTGAGAGAAACGAATCAGTAGGAATCGTTCCTTGGCCAAGACCAGACGATCTCGATGTTGATGATGAAGCTTATCAGCAGGTAATCACTCTCGGAGATTCAGTTGGTGTATTAAAGGGCGTTGATGAAGAAAAGACCAAGCTTGCTCTTGAAGCTTATAAGCTATACTGGGCTACATATTATAAGACTCTTGGCGGCGTAGATGATCTTACTCAGTATCAGTCTTCAATGGCAGCTTCTCAGGCAGCCGGATATGGATTTGATATTTACAATGAGACATATGGTGAAGATGTACTTAATGCATTCATCTACATCTCAGAGAATCTTTCAAACGACTATGCAGATCTTTTGAACCTCAGAGTTTCATGGGACGACGTTTTAGGAAAGAGCTTATATGGTCTCGAAGGAATGGCTGATTACTCAGTAGCTATCGAAGAGAACATGAATCTTTTTGAGAACCAGATCAACAATATGGAAGCAATTCTTTCATCAGATGAGGTTCATGACAATATGGGTCCTGACCTTACAGGAACAGACATTGAGATTCCTGCAGGAACAGACATTAACAGCGTAGACTTTACAGAGTATTTCACAGCTACAGATACAGTAGATGGTGAGCTTGATCTTGCTACTGCAACATTTACAGTTTCAGATGAGTTGGATACAGATACACCTGGTGTTTACAGCAGTGCTGTAAAAATGGAAATCGCAGATTCATCAGAAAACTCAAGCAGTAAATCAGTAAAAGTTATCGTATACGATGCAGATAATACAGAGGCTCCAACAGTTGTATTAAAGGAAGAGACAGATAGTATTGCACTTGATACAGACGCTTCTTCAATTGACTGGTCAGCATTTATTGAAAGTGCAACAGATGCTGATGGCCTTGATGTATCAAAGAAGATTACTGCTGATATTTCAACACTTGACACATCAACTCCTGGAGAATACAGCGTAGATATTACTGTAACTGATTTTGCAGGAAATGAGACAACAGAAACTATAACAGTAACAGTAGCAGCTGCAGAATAACAACTATAAAGATTGGAGGGTCAGCTATTACAGTTGACCCTCTATTTAAATGGGACATGGGTATGAAAAAGGCTATTTTCAGTAAAAAAACTATATTTGGCATAATCGCTGCAGTAATTGTAGTTGGAATCATTGCCATTGGGGTAAAAAACAATGATGAAACTGCATTGTACGCCCGTTCAGCAATAAGTGATATGGAAGATATTGCATTAGAAGAGAGCTATCAGACATATTTGGATGATAATGGATATGTAGGCGAACTCTCTGATGCTGAAGTATGCATTGATCTAAACGATTATGAGGTTGGCGGAGAATTAGTTGCAGAAGCTGGAGAAAATGGCCTTATTACAGAGGGTGATGGAAGTATAACCTGGAATTTTAATGTATCAAAGGACGGTTTCTACAACCTGAAACTTGGTTATATAGCCCTTCCTGGAACAACCTCTGATATTCAGAGAGAAATCCTGATAGACGGAGAAGCTCCATATGATGACCTGTCTTCAATTGTTATCAGAAGATGGTGGTCTGACGAGGAAATTGAGACCAAAAACGGAAATGAGCTTCGTCCGAACTCCTATGAGTTATACGAAGAATTGGAATGGTTCGTTGAGGATGCTGAAAGAAGAAGCGGGAATGCTCTGATTTTCTATTTATCAAAGGGTGAGCACACTCTTACTTTCAATACCATCAAGGAACCATTGGAATACACATCATTAACCTTTGTGGCAAAAGAGGCTGATGTTTCATATAGCGAAGCAATCGAGGACTTGAAGGCTTCTTTTTCAGAGTATGAAGGAGAGACTATTGTTCTTCAGGCTGAGAGATGCGAAGGAGATGTGGCAGCAATCAGGAAAAATGCGGTGTCGCTGTCAGTTCAAAAGAATCATTCAGATTCGCTGGTTTATCCTTATCACGCTTATTACAACAGATATAACACAATTGGTGGAGAGTCCTGGGAAAATCCTGGAGATGCCGTTACATGGACAATTAATGTGGAAAAAGAAGGCTTGTACGAGATTGCTTTTAAGGGCAGACAAAGTACTAACAGAGGAGTTACGAGCTACAGGCGTTTATATGTAAATGGCGAGGTGCCGTATGCAGAAGCCGAGGCTTTAGGCTTTGAGTACACAACTGATATGAATCAGTACGTTGTTGCAGATGGTGAAGGCGCGGCAATGCTGTTTTATCTTCAGGAAGGAACCAATGAAATCACACTCGAGACTGTAATGGGACCTTTTGGAAGCATCGTAACAGAAGTTGAGGCAAGCCTTAAGGTATTGAATAACACATACCTTCATGTGATTCAGCTTACCGGACAGTCTCCATATAAATATATTGATTATCAGATTGATGAGAAAATACCAGAATTTAGAGAGAATATGGCAGCCGAGGCAGACAGACTTGATGCCATTGTAGATAAAATAGTTGAGATCACAGGGGAAAAGGGTGAGAATACAGCACTTTTATCCAAAATGGCTGTCGAAGCAAGGAACTTATCTGAGGATCCGGAAAGTGTAACCTCTGAGCTTACCCAGTTAAAAAACAATATTTCTGCGGTAGGTACATGGCTTGTGCAGGTATCTGCAATGCCACTTGAGCTGGACAGTCTTTCAATATCAGCCAAAGACGCTCAGTTACCTAATACAACAGATAGCTTTTGGCAGGGACTCTATAACGGAACCTTAAGATTTTTTGCTTCATTTGTTATAGATACAAACACTGTAGGAGAGTCTGAGTCGGAAAGTAAAGATGGAATTACAGTATGGGTTGCTTCTTACGGCAAGGAGCAGGCTCAGATAATCCAAAACCTTGTAGACAACAGCTTTACACCAGATACTGATATTCCGGTAAAAATTCAGCTGATACCAGCAGATGTGGTGCTGAGAGCAGCTCTTGCAGGAAATGGTCCGGATGTTGTAATTGGTCTATCTCAGTCAACTCTTCAGGATTTTGCCATGAGAGATGCCACAGTGGATTTGACAACTCTTGATGGGTATAGCGAGATGGCAGAGCTTTTCCCTGACAGCGCACTTGAGACCGCAACCTACAATGGCGGAGTATACGGACTTCCAGAGACAGCCAACTTTTTAATGATGTTTTACAGACAGGATATTCTGGACGAACTTGGACTTGAAGTTCCTACAACCTGGTCTGAATTTATAGAGATGATACCTGTTTTGCAACAGCAAAACTATGGAGCCTTTGTTCCAAATGCTTATTTAAATGATGGAAGCGGCAATTTGAATTTCTATCAGGCACTGGTATTCCAGTACGGAGGCGACATATATAACGGAGAAGGCAGTGACTACGGCATTTCCTCTGCACTATCAGATAAGGCTGCCATGGAAGCCTTCAAGGATTATACAGATTTATATACCAACTATGGACTGGATGTACAGGTTGATTTCTCCAACCGATTTAGAACTGGAGAGATTCCAATTGGTATAACCAACTATACGACTTTTTGCCAGCTTGAAATCTTTGCACCTGAAATAAAAGGCCAATGGTCATTTGCACAGATTCCAGGGACTGAGCAGGAGGATGGTACAGTTAACAACATGGTCATCGTAGATACAGTAGACAGCGTGATTATGAAACAGACAGATAGTCTCGACGAATCCTGGGAATTCATGAAATGGTGGATGAGCACTCAGACACAGCTTGATTATTGCCAGACAGTAGAATCAGTAATGGGAACTGCAGCGAGAATAGCAAGTGCCAATCCGCTGGTAATTGAACAGCTGCCTTGGAGCAATTCAGAGTTAAAAGAGATCCTGGCACAGTATGACAATTCAATAGGAATACCTGCGGTTCCAGGTTATTACATGACCAGCCGTATGATATCTTATGCTTTTTCAGATGTAATCAGTGATAATGCCAATTCAAGAGAAAGTCTGTATCTGAATGCAGAATCAATAAACAAAGAATTGACTCGTAAGAGAAGCGAATTGGAGTGAGAAATTGTTTATGAATCAGAAAACTAATATGGATAAGAGCTATAAAGAGCCTTTTTCGGTCGTATGGAAGAAACATAAATACAAATATCTGATGCTGATGCCTTTTGGACTGATATTCTTATTGTTTACGGTCCTTCCGGTAATAATAGCCATAGCACTAAGTTTTACCAGCTTTGATATGGTATCAGCTCCGAAGTTTATAGGACTTGATAATTATATGAGTCTGTTTGCAGAAGACGATATCTTTTTAATAGCTGTAAAAAATACATTGTTTTTTGCCATCGTTACAGGCCCAATAAGCTACATTATGTGCTTCATATTTGCATGGCTTGTAAACGAGCTTCCCAGAATACCAAGAGCAGTAATGACGCTGGTTTTTTATGCACCATCTATTTCTGGTAATGCGTATCTTATATGGAAAATACTCTTTTCTTCAGATTCTTATGGATGGGCCAATGCATGGCTTATGAAGCTGGGAATAACAAATGACGCTATACAGTGGCTCATTACTTCAGATTACATAATGCCGATTCTTGTAATTGTACAGCTGTGGTTAAGTCTTGGCGTGAGCTTTTTGACCTTTATTGCAGGTCTTCAGACAGTGGACAAGTCATTGTACGAGGCTGCGGCAGTGGAAGGCATCAGAAACAGATGGCAGGAGCTTTGGTACATTACTTTCCCTTCAATGAAACCACAGTTATTATTTGGTGCTGTAATGCAGATTACAAGCTCACTTTCAGTATCACAGCTGTCAATAGACCTGGTTGGTTTCCCATCTGTAAATTATGCCGGTCATACTATTCTGACTCATCTGCATGATTATGGAAATATTCGTTACCAGATGGGTTATGCGTGCACAATAGCTGTAGTGCTTTTCTTTATTATGATGTTATGTAATATCTTGATTCAGAAGGTTTTGAGAAGAATTGGAGATTGAAATGAGTTTGGGCACAGTAAAAACAAGCAGAAAGAACAAAAGGGGAATTATATCTGCTCTGAAAATGAGAAAAATAAAGAGAAGGAACAGAAGCCTGGGGGGAGACATTTTCCTGACAGTACTTCTGGGGGCATTCGGTCTTTTCTCATTATTCCCGCTTTTGTATATATTCGTCAGCGCATTTAAGCCTTTTAGCGAAATATTTATTTTTCCACCAAGGCTTACTGTAGATAATCCGACGCTAAATAACTTTTTTGACCTGAAAAACATAATTGAAGGCTTTGATGTGCCATTGTCAAGGTATGTTTTCAATACGCTTTTTATTACAGGTGTTGGAACGGGAGGAACAGTTCTGCTGGGTTCTATGGCAGCTTTTCCGCTTGCCAAGTACAAATTCCCCGGGTCAGAAGAAATGAACAAGCTGATTGTTTATGCACTTATGTTTTCTACGACAGTAACAGCAATTCCAAATTATCTCATTATGAGTAAGCTTGGACTTATAAATACATACTGGGCAGTTATTCTCCCGGCTGTAGGCGGCACTCTTGGACTATTCCTTATGCGTAACTTTATAGTCCAGATACCGGATGCTCTTTTGGAATCATCCAAAATAGATGGAGCAAATGAATTTCAGATCTACTGGAAAATAGTAATGCCTCTTTGCAAGCCTGCATGGATAACACTTATTATTCTTTCTTTCCAGCAAATGTGGGGAACCACAGGAGGGGTATTCATCTATTCAGAGGAATTAAAGCCTCTCAGCTACGTTTTGTCACAGCTTGTAAATGGCGGAATCGCCAGAACAGGCGTAGCTTCAGCAGTTTCACTGATCATGGTTTTAGTTCCGGTATCAGTATTTATTATTTCGCAGAGTAATGTCATGGAGACTATGGCTACAACAGGTATTAAAGAATAAGGGATGCGATTATGGTAAGAGGTTATAGTTGTAATACTATTTGGAAAAAATTGAAGAAAATATCGGGCGCATTGATAATAGGAGCTTATTTGATAACTCTAAGTACAGTTGAAAGCCATGCAGCAGATGGGAGCAGTTTTGTATATGAAGGATACATATACGATGACTATGGAAATACCCTGGAAAGCCCGGCGGCATTCATACTTGAAAGAGAAATAGATTCTGACAACCTTCAGGGAATGACCTTTCAGAGTGTTGATGATGTGTGTACCAGCTCGGATGGCAGGATTTTTTTGACAGACAAATTATCCGGAAGAGTAAATGTATTTGATTCAGAGGGAAATCTGCTAAAGTCCATAAAAACGATCTGGAGCTCTGCAGGCACCATTCAGCTTGATGAAAATGGAAATCAGGTAACATTGAATGCACCGGAAGGCTGCTACGTTCATGAAAAAACAGAAGAAATATATATTGCAGATCCAGGTGGAGAGCAGGTAGTTGTGCTGAATCTATCTGATTATTCATACAAAAGAGTAATCACAAGGCCAGACAACATGACAGGATCAACTCAGTTCAAGCCTTCAAAGGTGGCTGTAGATGATGCAAACAGGATCTTTTTGGTAGTGCAGTCAAGCTATGAAGGAATAATAGAACTTGCCAGTGATGGCTCCTTTATTGGTTATTACGGTGTAAATACTCCAACGGTCAATTTTGTAGAGTATTTCTGGAAATCCATTGCAACTGATGAACAAAAACAGCAGATGAGCAAAACCTTTGCACCGGCATTTAACAATATAGCTGTTGATGGAGAAGGCTTTGTAATGGCTGTTACATATGATTCTGCAGCTACAGACATGATTTTCAGATTAAATGCCAAAGGTTCAAATGTAATCAGGGAAGAAGGAAATACCAAGCTTATTGGTGATGTAAATACAACAAGAGATGAGGATAGCAGCGCTTTTGTTGATATTGCAGTAACCGATTATGGGGTATATGCAGTTTTGGATAAAACCAGAGGCAGAATCTTTATATATGATTTTGACGGTGAATTATTAAATGCATTTGGAAGTCTTGGAAATTTAAAGGGACAGCTTCAGTCGCCATCAGGAATAGCGTGGCTTGGGGACAAGCTTGTTGTTACAGACTCCACTCTGAAATGCGCATATATTCTTACTCCTAGTGAATTTGGAAGTGCAATTATAAATGGAAGTAGAGAATACTATAACGGCAACTGGGATGCAGCACTTACTTATTTTGAACAGGCCGTAAAGCTTAATTCCAATTACGAGGTTGCCTACACAGGAATCGGAAAGAATTACCTGATGAAAAATGAGTACAAATCAGCAATGTACTATTTTAAACAGGGAAATAACAGAACTTATTATTCAAAGGCATACTACGGTTATAGAGGCCAGCAGATGAAAAAATACTTTGGAGTAATAGCGACTGTTCTGGTAATTCTAATTGTGGCTTTGCTCTATTCGGAAATCAGGTACAACAAAAAGAACCACAGAAAGGGATAACATGAAGGAAAAAGCATATTATCTGAAACGTGCATTGTTTCATCCATTTGATGCATTTTATGAAATAAGATTCAGAGAAAAAGGGAGTCTTGCTCTTGCAACCCTGATACTTTTTGCATATGGAATAGTTCAATGCATTTCAAGGCAGTATACGGGATTTATCATCAATACCAATAACCTTGCTGAAATGAATAGTATATCTGTATTTATCAGTTCCATTATGCTGGTTATTATTTTCACAGTAGCGAATTGGACAATCACAACTCTTTTTGGCGGAAAAGGCAATATGGCCAGCATTTATACAGTTATAACCTATTCACTGGTTCCTTATATTCTGGTAAAACTGATTGTTGTTTTTCTGAGCAACTTCATTATTGAAGAAGAGGCAATGATCATATACATGCTGGAAGGCATTGGAATTGTCTGGTTTGTGTTTCTGGCTTTTTCCGGGCTATGTGTTATACACGAATACGGGATGTTTAGAAATATTGCATCATTGCTTGCAACTGCAGTTTCAGCATTGCTTATAGTTTTCCTGGCAGTTCTTTTCCTAACACTGGAAGAAAAAATGTTTGGATTCATAGGCGATATTGTAAGGGAAATAATGCGAAGAATAACACTTTAAAAGATTAGCTTTATACGCAAGGTGGAATGCACATGAAAAAGAAAATTGTCTGCGGGGCAGTAATAGCGGTTTTAATAGGTTTATTTTTATACTTTGGAATACCGTTTTTGGGAATGCATAAAACAACATATAACGCCTATGTTCCAGAGGAAGTAGATGGAACTGCCATTGATATCACAACTTCTGAAAGAGAAATAGCTTCAAGCGGTGACACGTCGCTATATTTTGATGCTTCGACGCTTAGATTCAGAGTTGTTAATAAAAAAGAAGGAACAGAATGGTGTTCCTATATGAAGGGCACAGAATCAGGAACTGAGAATGCACTCTTGATCATCAATTATCTTGGTGAAGACAACAATGTATATGAATATAATTCTGACACTAACTGTGCAGCGCTTGATACCTACGAGGTTTATCAGATTGAAAACGGTGTAAAGATCAGCATGGATATAAATGAAGGAGATTCAAACCGTTTTTACGAGTTTCTCCCTAAAAAGATGAGCATTGAAAGATATGAAGATACTTTTGAAAAAGGTCTTTCTGACGCCCTTTCTGCAGGAACCATTACGGAGGATGAGTACAAAAGATATAGCACGACTCTTTCACTTGTTTATAAAAAGAGCATAGTAGAGGAATGCTATGCAGTTACTTATACAGGAAATCCTCCTGCTTCTGCGACCAAGCAGATGATAAGTATTGCACAGATTGTCGGGTATACGCACGATGATCTTGAGGAAGATGCAGATACCTTTGGATTTACAGTTTCTGAAACAGAAATTGCCGAGTTCACATTGAATATGTACATAACGCTTGAAGATGATGATCTTGTGGTTCGTGTACCATCAAGCGAGATAACAACTTTAAACGATTATTTTGAGATTCAGAATATAGAGGTTCTTCCAAACCTGGGGGCAGCAACAGCAGCACAGCAGGAAAATGGATATTTATTTGTACCAGATGGTGCAGGTGCGCTAATGGCCTTTAACACCTTTAAGTCAGGTGTCAGTGATTATGTAAGAGCAATATATGAAAATGACTATTACAAAGACTATTACTACATGTCTGAGTATGGTGAGGAACTGATGATGCCTGTATATGGCATGATTTACGGTGAGCTTGGAAGTGAGAAGCAGTCTTATCTTGGCATAATTGAAACTGGAGCAGAAACATCATATGTGCATGGTCTTCTGGCAAGCACCGGTGCAGATGGCGCCAGCAATAACAAGGTATATATCAGCTTTGATACTATTCAGTACATGAGCTCCAAGGTTTATGGACCTTATAGTGACAATTCTGCATCATATCTGGTTTCCACAGACTTTTTAAACATTGATTTTACTATCAGATATAAGTTCTTTGGCAAAAATGAAAGCTATTATGACATGGCAAAAGAGTATCAGCAGTACCTGATTGAAAAGGGACAGCTGTCAGATAGTGCGTCATCTGAGCTCAAAATGCAGTTGAATGTTATAGGCGCTTTGGACATCACAGAGCATTTTATTGGAATTCCTTATAGCAAGACGATTTCCATGACTACCTATAGCGAACTTCTGGAAATATTGCAGGATGCAAATGACAAGGGAATAAAAACCTCAGTAGCATATGAGGGAGTATTTAATAATGGCTTAAATAACGGACTGTATGACAGTCTTGACCTTGTGAGTGCTAATGGAAAAAAGAGTGCTCTAAAGGAACTCAAAGCTTTTGCTGAGGAAAATGGTATTGATATTGCCTATGGAATAACACCTGGCAGGGTATATGACAGCACCAGCTCACTGCTGTATCGTTCGTCGTTACATGCAGTAAAGGATTATTCCAATGTTGTAGCAACAGTATCTCGTTACAATACAGCAACAGGCAAATTGCTGGGATATACAGACAGTTCAGCAAGCTTCTATGAGACTTTGTCACCAACATATTTAGAGGGCATTGTAGATAAGCTTTTGGCAGATGCTGATAACTATCAGAGTCTATATGTAACTGATCTTGGAAATATTTTTTATGCAGATTATGACAATGCAGACATGGTAGATGCATACAGTGGAGCGCAGGCAATAACCAACTCTCTTAATAAAATATCTGCGGAACATACGGTTATACTGGATGACCCATTTACAAGAAACCTTGCTTACGCAGACAGAGTAACTTCTATCAGCAGAGAAAGCAGTAATTATACTACTTTTGCATACACTATACCTTTTAGACAGCTTCTGATGAATGGAAGCTTAAGCTACACAACAGAAAACATAAACATGTCTTCAAGAGACAGTGCTTACTATATTTTGCAAACTGCTGAGCTTGGGGCTATGCCACAGTATACGGTTACATATAAGAATGAAGATGAATTAAAGGATTCTGACTATGAATATCTTTATTCTGTAATGTATAGCAATCTCAAGGATGATATTAAAGAAGTCTATGATGAATGTAGCTCTATCTACAGTCAGATTGGAAATGGAATAATCGTCGACCATACTATATTGGCTGATGGCGTATACCAGACAGTTTACGAGAACGGAGCAGTTGTAATAGTTAATTATAATCTCTACGAAGTAGAACTTGAAAATGGCCAGACTATTGCAGCCGAAGGTTATGAAATAAATGTGGGAGGAAATGAGTAATGAACAGGAAATTCAGAATTACCAGAGACATACGAAGACAACTCTTTGGATTACTATTTCTTTCACCATTTTTTATCGGATTTATAATGTTCTTCCTGATTCCTCTGGGAAAGACGATATATTATTCGTTTAACGACATATCAGTTGCCTCTAACGGAGGTATGTCATATTCCTGGACAGGATTTAATAACTATATCAATTTGTTTACCACTGAGGTAACAACTGATGCAGGAACAATGCTTCAGCTTTTCACCAATCAGAATCTGGATATGCTCATTAGTGTGCCGCTTATAACAATATTCAGTTTGTTTATGGCACTTCTTGCAAATAGGAAGTTCAAAGGAAGAGCGCTTGTCAGAATGATTTTCTTTTTACCAATCGTTTTAGGATTGTCGCTGGTAACAGACATGCTGACAATGACTACTGGTTCTGAGCTTACAGAAATAGGCGGTGGCCTTTTTTCTGAATCGATTGTAACTGTGCTGCTATATAAGTACACCGGAGTGCCAACTAATATTCTCGTAACAATAATAGGCTATGTTGATAATATTTTTGACCTTATAAGCCAGGCTGGCGTTCAGACATTGATATATATCACAGCGTTACAGTCTATCAGTCCGAGCCTGTATGAGGTTGCAAAGATTGAAGGCGCAACTGCTTATGAGACCTTTTGGAAGGTAACAATTCCAACTATTATGCACATTATTCTTTTTGTAGTGATTTATACAGTTGTTGAATTATTTATTGATTCTCAGATTGCAGAAGAAGTATATAGCTTTGCGTTTGAACAAAATAAGATAGGTATAGGTTCGGCGTTATCTGTAGTATACATATTTAATGTTTTACTGGTGCTGTTGATATGCCTCCTGATTATGAGAAAGGCGGTAAAGAAATATGAATGATCAGTTTTATTTGGTTAAATCAAAAGGAAAAAATTTAGCATTAAATATATTTATATTATTGCTGATTGCTGGCCTTTGTTTTTCAATTTTATATCCGCTGCTAAAGCTTGTACCAACTATTTTTTCCGCAATAGAAGATCTGGGAAATCCAAATGTCATATGGCTTCCAGAGAAATTTTCGCTGGTTAGCTTCAAAGCGGCTGTCAGATTTGTTATGCCAAGTGGTATATGGACTCTTTTAAAAACAGTGCTATATGCCGGCGGAATTATGCTGATTCAGGTTTTCTTTTCATCAATGGTTGGATATGCCATGGCCAGGGTAAAATCTATTTTTAGCAAAATAGCATATTTCCTTGTTGTGCTGGTTTTCCTTGTACCAAGACAGTCACTGCTGCTGGCACAGTACATCTTTTTTAAGCACTTTGATTTTCTTGGAATAATGAATATTTTTACAAGCAAGGGAGAGGTAGATCTGATTAACAATCCTATTGTTCTTGTGTTACTGGCGGTTTTCTGTTTTGGAGTTAATCAAAGCTTATTTATATTCTTGTTTGCACAGTTTTTTAAGAATATTCCAAAGGAACTGGAAGAGGCTGCCGGAATGGATGGATGTGGCTTTATAGGAACCTATTTTAGAATAATGCTTCCTAATGCAGTGCCAATAATATCAACAGTAGCGATTCTTTCATTTGTGTGGAATTACGGTGATACCTACTATACAAATTACTTTAGCTCAGATGCTAAACTAATGAGTACTCTTTTATCGACAACTTTTGTTGGTGCTAATAAGAATTATGTTTTGAATGCAGTTCAGACCTGGTATGGTATTCCAACAATAAATGATTTTGCATTTGACGCTGTTAAGCAGGCAGGTGTATTGATATACCTGATTCCATTGCTTATAGTATTCTTAATAGGTCAGCGAAAGCTTGTACAAAATATGGAAAGTTCAGGACTTGTAGGATAAAGTAAGGTGGCAGATTCTATGGAGAATAATAAACTCACAATTTATGATATTGCAAGGCTTGCCGGGGTTTCGACTACAACTGTTTCAAGAGTAATTAATAACAATGGTTATGTATCGCAGGCCAAAAAAGACCTGGTTTTGAAGGTAATTGAAGAGAACAATTATAAACCAAATGCTGTAGCACAGAGCCTGTCTACAAAGGTGTCACGTACAATTGGCATGCTGGTGCCAGATGTGAGAAATGCGTTTTATTCTACGCTTTTTTCTACATTGGAAAAGGAAGCGCTGAAGTTCGACTACAATGTAATCCTGTGTAACTATTCCAACAACAATGAAATCACAATAAAGCAGTGCGATATGCTGCTTAAAAAGCAGGTAGATGTTATATTACAGGTGGGTGGTCCCTCTGATTTGTATGATATTCCAAAGGAACAGGCTGAGATATATGCTGAAATTGAAAAGCGTGTGCCTGTAGTAACAACCGGACGGCTCCTTGGCAAAAACCAATATATTGTGGGCATTGACGATAGCGATGCTATTGATATGGTCATTAGAGATTTATATAATAAAGGTCATAGAAAATTTGTAATCGCAGGAGGAAGCGAGAAGTATATTCCTACAAGGCGCAAGCAGGAGCAGTTTACCAAAACGCTGACTCTGCTTGGTATTCCAGAGGAAGACAGGATAGTCTTTAACTACGACAATTTTGATCAGTTCGGTGGAATAAAAAGTGTAGAGATCTTACTTGAAACTTTAAAAACGCCGCCTACAGTTTTCTTTGGTATAAATGAAGCTTTTGCAATAGGAATTGAGAATGAGCTAATAAGAAGAGGTTTCATTATTCCGGATGATATTGCCGTTGTCGGCTTTGATAATACTTACCTAAGCGAATTCGTAATACCAACCCTTTCCTGCATAGGCTGCGATTATGAGGAATATGCGTCTAAGATAATGGAGACGGTTTTTGGTGCAGTATCAGGCACCGCCAAAAAAGACCTCAAAGAAACATACGTAAAGAGCATGTTCGTCGCAAGACAGTCAACATGACGGGAAGTTTGAATTTATTACTATTTAACATCATCTGGTACGGTCCATATCTTATGATCTACGTAATAGGTGATCTTGACATTAACTGCGCGGTTATCAGAAAGTACTATACAGTCAAATTCTAAAATCTTTCTGTCGTTATTCCGGATTCTGGAAGATATTACCTTTCGAGGCTGTTCTCCAAGCCTTACATATAATGGCCTGATAGCTCCGCCATTGTTAAAAGACGCAATGACAGCTATCGGCTGTTCGTGGTTATGATCATAATTGTTGTAACTGATTATTGCTCCCATATTAATTCATCCTATAAAACGCTGCTGGTATTTATTTAAAGCAACCTGACAATACGGCTGCGCAAAGAAATAAACGTATGCTCGCACACATGTTCTGTGCGATTTTTATTATAGTCCCCGAATGTACGTTTGTAAATCGAACAAGATATAAATTTTGTGAGAAGCGTGAGAAGCGCTGTGAGAAGTGGTTTTCGGTATATATGTAAAGAATAAGCAACGGTCCGAAAACAGAAAGTAGCAGAAGGATAGTTTAATAGTAAAATAATATTACGTTCATACCTGTTTAAGATATCGATGATAAAATCATATTAGTAACAATCGGAAAGGATGGTAAAAATATGATTTCATTACGCGGATTTAAGCTCAAATATTTTGCAGCAGTATTAGCGGTGATTGCTTTGGCTATTGGTGTGAATATTACTTTTATTCAATCAAGAGGCTTTGAAGAGACCACAGCCACAATTGTAGACATTGAAGAAGAAAAAGATGTTTTTGACGATGAAATTACATACTGGCCGATTGTAGAATATTCTGTAGATGGAACTACTTATACCAGCAAGTTGTACCAGTCCAGCAGTTCCGATAGTGTTGGTAAGATCGTAACTATTAAGTATGACCCGGAGAATCCAGAGGTCATTCATGCTGGTGGAAATTTTGGTATTTACCTGATAGTAGTTGCCGCAGCTATTTTGGCTGTAGTTATTTATTCCAGCATCAAAGGAAGACAGAACCAGGAACAGATGGAGAATTATCAGAAAGCAAGAGGTCTGACAAAATATGCCCCACATGAGGAAGGCGAAGAAAGGGAGCTTTATTTTATTACTGACCTGGGCACACTAAAGAATGGCCATCGCATTGAAGACAGTAGCAGAAGAGTGCTCTATGAGGCAAAGATGACAAAATTCTCTGTGGCTGTAGCTCATAAATTTGACTTTATAGATCATGAGCATGGCACTACCACGCCACATCTGGTTGGACACAAGGAGGAAAGCGAGTGGGGATCCATATTGATTGATGATCATAGGACCTTCGAACTGGATGGCGTGGATGTTTGGAAACATTTAAAGGAAAATGGCATTAGTGTAGATACCAGTTTTTCGGTGGGAAAAGCAACACTTGTGGGAACAAGATATCGCATTTTACGAGATGGAGAAGAGATTGCCCTTGCTGAGCAGACAAGTCAGTACCCGCATGAAGAAGACGCTGCCAAGCATAAAGTGGCAGGCGCGATACCTATTGAAGGCTTCTACCGTATTTGGACAAAAGAGAAGAATCTCGATCTTCTGTTTGTAACGCTTATGGCCTTTGCCCGTAGCGGAGCAGGAGACGACAAAGGCGGTGACTTTGGCGCTATAAAGGGCACCATTAAAAATTTAAAATAAAAGCGTGTTAAAGGGATGTACAGACAACTGATGTACATCTCTTTTTTACGATTTATGCTACAGTTTTATTTCGTAATAGCAAACAGAGATGTGGTGGGGTATAATGTAGTTATACACGTGATGTATTGTTTGTGAGGGGATTATATGGGGGTTGTTTTTTTCTTATTCTGGGTAGTCTTAAATGGCAGACTGACTGTTGAAATCGCTATATTTGGCTTTTTTATCAGTGTGGCAGTTTATCTTTTTTCTTATAAATATCTTGATTACAATCCAAAAAAAGAAATTATGCTTTTAAAAAAGACGCCACTGATATTGGCTTATCTTTTTGTGCTTATTAGAGAGATAGTAAAGTCAACCATTGTAATGATTGGCTATATTTTTAACTTCAGGGACATACCGGAGCCGGTAATTGTTCATTTTATGTCACCTCTTAAATCAGGTTTTGCCATGCACCTTCTTGCAGCATCCATAACGCTAACTCCGGGTACTATTGTAGTCAGGCTACGAGATGGAGAGTTTCAGGTACATTGCTATGACATTGAAATGGCCAGAGACATTGATGAATCAGTGTTCGTGCGCCTGCTTAGGAAAATGGAGGATTTTGGCTGATGATAGACCTGTTTTTTGCTTATATACTGGGATGCATCATAGTTATAGCTATTTTGACGATGCTTTGCCTTCTCAGGGCAGTCCTTGGTCCAAAGCTGGCGGACAGAATTATGGCTGTAAATATGATTGGAACCATGACTATTGCAATCATAATGCTTTTATCAGTTCTTCTTGGGGAAAATAACATATTGGATGTGGCGCTGATTTATTCAGTAATCAGCTTTGTGGCAGTGATTGTCCTTGCGCAGATATACGTAGGAATATATCACGAAAAAAGAGTATCCAGAGAACAACAGGAGGATACTCGTAGACTTCAAAAAAACAAGTCTGTAATTAATGGAGAGGAAAGTACGCTATGAATATAAAGCTAGTTGTTGCCGGAACCTTTATTCTTGCCGGAATATTGGTATTAACTGCCAGCGTGATAGGGATATTCAGAATAAAATATGCTCTTAACAGGCTTCACAGCGCTGCAATGGTAGATTCCCTTGGCCTGTTTCTCATTACCATAGGAATGATAATCATAAACGGATTTTCCTTTGATTCATTAAAGTTGATGCTGATAATAGGGCTATTCTGGATTGCTTCTCCCGTGTGTTCACACCTTTTGTCTGCAATAGAAGCCAGCACCAATCCAGAGCTTAAGAAGGATTGTGACATAATGGAAATTCCTGATTATGAGAAGTTCAAGAAAGCGGAGGGAAAATAGTCTATGGAAGCATTGAGAATCATACTTCTTTTGTTTTTGATAATCTGTGCCATAGCTGTTAGTTTTTCCAAACGTCTATTGGTATCGGTTGTTATTTATATGGCTTTTAGCCTTGTGATGGCGATAATCTGGCTGATACTGGAATCGCCTGACCTTGCTATTACGGAGGCTTCTGTCGGAGCCGGGGTAACCAGTATTTTGTTGTTTGTAACCTTGAAAAAGATAAGATCTATCAGAACTGAATCAAGAGCCGGTGAGGTAGAGGAATCCAATGAGTAAGAAAAATCCTGATTATGAAAATAGCATATGGCAGCATTTTGTTAAGTGGTGCAAGGGAGATTATGACCCGCTGGAAGGAAAGCTTGAGACCAAACGTCCTCCAAAGAATCAGCAAAAGGAAAACATTAACCGGCTTATAAATGAGATGTGGTCTGAAAAAGAAGAGCTCTATGAGGAAGATCAGGGCAGGCAGCTTACCATTTTTAACAGAGCCTACCTATTTATATCAATTGTCCTGGGTGTATTTCTTACAATATTATTGTTGGTTACAGTAAGTTTTTTACCAGAGTTTGGAAATGCTAATGCGCCTGAAAATAATGAAGTGGCCAAAAGATATATAGAGCAGGGACTTGAAGAGACCGGAGCTGTCAATATAGTAGCGGGAATGATTCTGGATTACAGAGCCTTTGATACCTTTGGGGAATCCTGTGTACTTTTTATAGCAGCCTGCTGTGTGCTAATGCTATTAAGAAGTGACAAGCCTGAAGTAGCTGACATGTACTATGAGCCAAGGCGTAGCGCGATTTTACGACCAGCAGCACGAATACTGGTCCCCTTGATCACTATTTTTGGAATCTATGTGATTTTAAACGGTCACCTGTCACCAGGAGGTGGCTTTTCCGGAGGAGCTATTATTGGCTCAGGTTTTATCCTGTACCTGACTGCTTTTGGTTTTGATCAGGCAGGAAAGTTTTTGTCAGAAAAGCTTATCAAAACAGTTACAGTTATTGCGCTGACCTTTTACTGCTTTGCCAAAAGCTACTCCTTTTATACAGGAGCCAATCATCTTGACAGCGTTATAACAACAGGCACGCCGGGAGCAATCCTGAGTGCCGGAATTATTGTTTATCTGAACATTTGCGTTGGAATAGTAGTTGCCTGCACAATGTATTCGTTTTATGTAGCATTTAGAAGAGGGAGCTTTTGATGGGACTTACTGTATTTACCAATTATGAAGAGGTTGCTTCAGTTTTCCTATTTGTAATAGGTATGATGAACCTGCTTTTGCAGCCTAATCTGATAAAAAAGATAATAGGACTGGATATCATGGATTGCGCAGTATATCTGTTTTTGGCGGCAAAAGGCTATATTGAAGGACGTCATGCGCCGATTTACGTGGACGGGATTACTGATGCGTCATATTACATAAATCCTGTTCCATCTGGCCTTGTCCTTACCGGAATTGTGGTTTCTGTAAGTGTGAGTGCGCTTATGATGGCTCTTACAATTGAACTGTACAAAGAGTACAAGACGTTAAATCTCGATGAAATAATGATGAAACTTAGGAATGAAGAAAGTGAAGAGCTTGGAAAACTGAGCCCTGGAGATATTATGGAGGAAGAGGAATGACTTTTGTACAGAACTTCCCATTTTTTTGCATAATATTATCTATGTTTTCCGCAATCATTTCTTTTGTGTTAAGTGGAAAAATGGCAAAGTTGGTGCACGTTTTTATGGACTTCGCCGTTTTTGTGATGTCTTTGATTATCCTGCAATACACTCATATAAATGACGTTTCCTATACCTATATGATGGGACATTACCCTGCGCCCTGGGGGAACGAGATCAGAATAGGAGAAGTGGAATGCCTTATGGCAGCTGCTTTTTCCCTTATCATGCTTCTGTCTGTATTAGGAGGCGCTTATCACATAACCAAAGACATAGAAGAAGACAAATTGAATTTGTTTTTTATACAGCTTGATCTGATGATGGCTGCTCTTTTAGCGCTTATTTATACAAATGACCTTTTTACAGCCTACGTATTTATTGAAATCTGCACCATTGCAGCCTGTGGCCTTATTATGGCCAGGAAAATAGGCCGTGTATATGTGTCAGCCATTAAATATATGGTAATGAGTCTTATTGGATCTGGCTTATTTCTTATAGGGCTGTCCCTTTTATATGCCATTACCGGTCAGCTTCTTATGACTCCGGTAAAAGAGGCTATGCTGGACATTTTGGAGGCTGGCTTATATGGAGTACCAACTGCTGTAATCATGGTACTTTTGACTGTGGGCCTGGGAATAAAGAGTGGTCTTTATCCTTTTCATACCTGGATTCCCGATGCCTATGGATACTCGACACCTACTGCATCTGCTGTTTTGTCATCCCTTGTATCAAAGGGATACATTATTCTGCTGATAAAACTGATTATAAGAGTGCTGCCATATGACTCAGCTCCAGGACGTGAGATGGAAAATGTGCTTTTCTTTTTCGGTGTTATTGGTATGATAGTGGGCTCGATTGAAGCCATAAAAGAGCGCAATATCAGGAGAATGATATCATATTCCTCTGTTGCTCAGATTGGTTACATATACATGGGTATAGGCCTGGGCTCAGATGCCGGGATTATAGCAGCTCTTTTTCATGTAATATCTCATGGACTTATGAAGGCACTTCTGTTTATTAGCGCTACAGGGCTTATAGACAGTTCAGATGGTCGTCTGGACAGAAAGGGTATAACTGGAGCAGGCTTTAGGAATCAAATAGCAGCTATTGGCTTTACCATTGGAAGTTTGTCAATGATTGGAATGCCTATGTTTACAGGCTTTGTTTCCAAATTTATGTTTGCGAGCGCGGCAACCGGAGCTCCAATATACAAGATGATCATCGCCTGGGCAGCGCTTGCTATAAGTACTGTTCTAAATGCGGTTTACTTTATGAGAACAGTTTTGGTTATTTATACTCCTGAAAAGGGCAATAAGAAGATTGAACAGGCAAGTGGTCAGCCAAGGGAACTCAGGCTTGAAAATGCAGCAACTATTTGTCTTGCGGCGCTGAACATTGTACTGGGAACTTTTTCACCTGTAGTAATAAATATATTAACCGGTGGTATCGCAGTATTTGGCTAAAGCTGCGACACGAGGAGAACTTTGATGGAATTTATTTTTAAGGCAGATGAGCTTGGAATTTTATTTGCAACCCTATTTGCATCAATGTTTATGCTGGTGGGGATTGCAGCAAGTGAGTACATGGAGCATGAGGGCGGATCCAAAAGGTTTTATGCTTTCTTTATTCCTACCGGAGTTGCTCTTGTATTAGTGTGCCTTGCAGGCAATTTTTTTACATATTACGTTTTGTTTGAATTTGTAACATTTCTGTCCATGCCTATGGTACTTCATTCCAGAAGCCATGAGGCTATTATGGCTGCTCTAAAATATTTATTCTATTCAGTTGCCGGAGCGTTTCTCACAATATTTGGCTTCTTTTTGTTTTTGTCAGAAGGCTATGATCTTGCTTTTGTCCCAGGCGGTAGTCTTGGAAATATTGTATTGTCTTCAAGAGAGCTGTTGGCTGTATTTCTAATGATTATAGGTTTTGGAACCAAAGCAGGTATGTTCCCTATGCATGGCTGGCTCCCTACGGCCCATCCGGTGGCACCAGCGCCTGCGTCTGCAGTACTTTCCGGAGTAATAACCAAAATAGGAGTACTTGGAATAATCAGGAGCATTTTCTATGTTGTAGGACCTGACAATATCAGGGGCACCTGGGTTCAGTATGCTTTTATCGTGCTTACTATTATTACAGTGTTTATGGGCTCCATGATGGCATATATGGAAAAGGTGTTGAAAAAGAGAATGGCTTATTCAACGGTAAGTCAGGTATCGTATATTCTATTTGGCTTATCGCTCCTCAATCCGATAGCTTTCATCGGTGCAGTAATGCATGTGATTTTCCATAGTCTGGTAAAGGATACGTTGTTTCTTTCTGCTGGAGCCATCATTATGAAAACAGGCAAAACCAAAGTGGGAGAGCTTGATTATATTGGGCAGAGAATGCCTGTGACAATGTGGTGCTTTACCCTTGTTTCAATAACTCTTATTGGAATACCGCCTACAAGTGCCTTTGTAAGTAAATGGTATCTTGGTGTTGGCGCCTTTAATAGTGCAATACCTGTTGTCAGGTGGCTGGGGCCTTGTACATTGCTAATCAGCGCACTTTTGACAGCCGGATATCTGCTGACTATATCCCTTAGAGCCTTTTTTGGAAATACCAAAGATGGTGCAGGAAATGATCTTTTAATAGAAAAAGAGGCTTCAGAAGAAAGCCTTGAGCCTGGAATAAGAATGCTTCTTCCAATTATTTTATTAACAATTATGGCAATTCTTTTTGGAATCTGGCCAGGACCTTTAATGAACATCATAACACTTGTTTCAACAACGCTTTTTTAACAAACAGTAGGAGAAAAACTTGCTATGCTGCTTTATTGTATTTTGGTGCCCATAATACTTCCCATAATCACTGGGATTTATATGTTATTTAGACCTTTTAAGAATGCAAAGACAAGAAATATCTTTGTAGAGATTATGGTGCTTATAAATACAGCGATAACACTTATTTTGCTAATAATACAGCCGGAAGGAACGCTGGAGCTTTTTTCACTGGGCGACAAGCTTCCCATGACTCTTAGGATTGATGGCATGGCCAGCTTTTTTGGCGCTATAGTAGCATGCCTTTGGCCCCTTGCTACGTTATATACCTTTGAATATATGGAACATGAAGAGAGGGTAAATACTTTTCTTGCTGTTTATACGATAACTTACGGAGTTACTCTCGGCGTTGCTTTTTCAGGAAACATTGTAACTCTTTACCTGTTCTACGAGACTCTTACCATGGTTACGCTGCCACTGGTAATGCATACCATGACCGATGCTGCCAAAAAGGCAACAAGAAAATACCTATATTACATGATTGGCGGTACGGCCTTTGCCTTTATTGGAATGGTATACTATGCACTGTTCTCCAGTTCAATAGAGTTTACCTATGGAGGAAGCCTTGATTTATCCAAGGTAAGCGGCTATATGAATGTTGTATATTTTGTCTACATCCTGGCGTTCTTTGGCTTTGGTGTAAAAGCAGCTATTTTCCCATTTCACAGCTGGCTTCCTGAAGCTTCCGTTGCGCCAACCCCTGTTACAGCGCTTTTGCATGCCGTTGCTGTTGTTAAGGCAGGCGTATTTGCTGTTATGAGGTTTACCTATTACTGCTTTGGGGCAGATGTCCTATATGGAAGCTGGGCTTCTGATGTGGTGACGATTTTTGCCATGATAACCATAGTATATGCTTCTACCATGGGACTTAAAGAGCCGCACTTCAAGAGAAGGCTTGCATATTCAACGGTTAGTAATCTTTCCTACATTATGCTGGCAGCTTCGTTGATGTCGCCTCTTGGGCTTCTTGCGGGAATGACACACATGTTGTTCCATGCAATCTCCAAGATTAATGGTTTTTTCTGTGTGGGTGCTGTTATGCATCGAACAGGTAAAAAATACGTATACGAGCTTGATGGTTTGGGCAAAAGGATGCCTCTTACCTTCGCAGCATTTTTTGTATCAGCGATGTCGCTGGCAGGATTTCCGCTGTTTTCAGGCTTTATTAGCAAATGGAAGATAGCACAGTCGCTTTTTATGGAAAAGACGACAATGGGAGACCTTGGAGTGCTGGTACTTTTATATTC
The DNA here is from genome assembly GCA_045646185.1 of Butyrivibrio sp. Classification (GTDB taxonomy): domain Bacteria; phylum Bacillota; class Clostridia; order Lachnospirales; family Lachnospiraceae; genus Butyrivibrio. The sequence continues at coordinate 14,524 of JAZRKG010000035.1, read as the reverse complement.
AGCGCTTATGACAGCTATTTATCTTATAAGCATCGTTATCAGGGCATATTTTCCAAGTAAGGAGGTTATGTCCAATAGCGAACAGATGAAAAAGCTTGAAGCTTTCTCGGACCCATCCTACAAAATGCTTCTTCCATTATTGATTTTCTCCATAACCTCTATTGTTTTTGGCATATGGGCAGGACCAATTCTTGATAGACTTAGTATTGTTGCAAATGGGGGATTTTGAGTATGACTCTCGAAGCTTTAAAAATCGCAATACCAGATGTTTGCGGACTTGGAATCAGCTTTTATTTTGGCGGGTTCAGGCTGGTAATGGCCATTATATCCACCTACATGTGGCTGCAAACAACGATTTTTTCAATTGAATACATGGGCCATGCCAAAAAGAAAAAGAGGTATTATCTTTTTCTGGCTTTGACTTATATTGCCACAACACTGGTGTTTGTAGCCGACGATCTTTATACTACCTTTATTTTCTTTGAAATAATGTCTATCTCCAGCTATATATGCGTTATTCATGATGAAAAAAAGAAGACTCTGCGAGCTGGAGGAGTGTATCTGGCAGTAGCGGTGATTGGCGGTCTTGTGGCACTTATGGGCATCTTTCTCTTATACGACCTTATAGGAAGCCTTAGTTATGAAGAAATGCGTCAGCTGTGTGTATCTGTGTGGAATGAAGGTGATGTCAGCCAGATAAAACAGCTTTATTTTGCTGCGGGATGCATAGTAGTAGGTTTTGGAGCCAAGGCAGGTATGTTCCCGCTTCACATTTGGCTCCCAATGGCACACCCTGTAGCGCCTGCACCTGCGTCAGCTCTTTTGTCCGGTATTATTACCAAAACCGGTATTCTTGGAATGATTGTTCTTGGAGTGTATGTGCTTCCTTACAGTGAGGGCTGGGGCACAGCAATATGCCTTCTGGGAACTGTTACGATGCTGCTTGGCGGATTCCTTGCCATTTTTTCCATAGATATAAAAAGGACTCTGGCCCTTTCCTCCATGTCGCAGCTGGGGATGATCATGGTTGGAATAGGTCTGATAACTCTTCTGGGAGAAGAGAACGTACTGGCTGTCCGTGGAACAGTGCTGCATATAGTAAATCATTCTAATCTAAAGCTGGTGCTGTTTATGGCGGCAGGTGTGATTGTAATGAATTGCCATAAGCTGGATCTGAATGAAATCCGGGGTTATGGCAAGAATAAGCCTCTTTTGAAATTTGTATTTTTGACAGGAGCTCTTGGAATAGGCGGCGTGCCTATTTTTAACGGATATATCAGTAAGACTCTTTTGCATGAAGCAATTGTCGAATATGCAGAGCATGACAGCCTGTTTACCCTGATAGAATGGTTGTTTCTATTTACCGGCGGTATGACGGTCTGTTATATGCTAAAGCTTTTTATCTGCGTTTTTGTAGAGGATAATGCTGATAAGGCTATTCAGCAGGAATATAATAATGAAAAAAATTACATAACACTTGTTACGGCTACCGTTCTGTGCGTTTCATCGCTGGTGCTGCCGGTATTTGGACTATTCTTTATATGGACCTTAAATAAGATTGCTGATTATTCCAGCGCATTTCTATACGGAGGCGAGCTGGAGCATGTGGTTAATTATTTTGCATTGTCCAATTTAATTGGTGGTGTTATCAGTATTGCAATAGGTGTTTTGCTCTATGTCCTGGTTGTCAGAAGATTTTTTATCAGAAAAAATGCAGGCGGAGCAAGTGTGTATGTAAATCTATGGCCGCAGAAGCTTGATCTTCTGACTCTTATTTATGAGCCGGTTTTACTGGTAATACTTCCGACGGTGTTTGGTTTTATTTGCAGAATTGTTGACTTTATTACAGATGGAATTATTTTGGTGCTCAGAAAGACAACCCACAGACAGCTTACCAGGAAACCGCCTGTTCCTACAGGATTTTATATGGCCTGGAAGCTTGGCACAGCTTTAAATAAATGTAAGGATCTTCGAGGCAGAGTATTTGGAAAGGATGTATCTGAAAAGGATTATGTCTTTGAAATTGCAAAAAGACAGATTGTATATAGGCAGACCAAGAGTGTAGTTAGCGCCAGCAGCGCTTTTTCCTTTATGATGTTTGCAATTGGCATTATAGCAGTTGTAATATATTTGCTACTTGTTTAAGGGCAAATTGGTGTTATTATATTTAATAGAAATTTTGAGGAGTAGAGGGGAAGAGTATTGAACGCTGATAATATTACAGTAAACACACAAAGTAGCATCAGAATACAGGGAGCTGGTCGGGTACTGTATTTTGATCCATTTAAGATTGAACAGGCCACAAACGATGCGGACGTTGTCTTTTTGACACATGACCATTATGATCATTTTTCACCGGAAGACATCGTTAAGGTCTCCAAACAGGACACAATATATGTGGTTCCTGAGAAAATGAAGGATGCTCTTCTTGCATTTGCCAAAGATGAAAAGCATGTAGTAGCTCTTGCGCCAGGAGTAGTCAAGGAAATTGGCGAAATTATGATCAGAACAGTTCCAGCATATAACACCAGCATTCTTAAGCAGTTCCACAAGAAAAGCGAAGGCTGGATTGGATATGTCATAAAGCTGGACAACCATCGAATATACGTATCAGGAGATACTGATCCTACAGAAGAGGCTCTTGATATAGTTAAATGTGATGTAGCCCTGGTACCTATCGGAGGGACATACACAATGGATGCTAAAAAAGCAGCTGAATTTGTTAATAAGTTAAAGCCGGAAATCGCTATTCCTACACACTATGGAAGTATAGTAGGTGAAAAGAGTGATGCAGAGATATTTAAAGCTAATGTCAATAAATCTATTAAGGTAGAGATTAAGCTTTAAATAGTAGAGAAGGAAGTTGTAAAAAGTTAAAGGCCTTGCGGTTATACCGCAAGGCCTTTTTGATGCAGAAGCTTTCTTTGCTGCTGTTGTCTTCTTTGAAGCTGTTGTCTTAGCGGCTGCCATATCGATACCCCCATTAGTTTTAGTGTTTCTATTATCATAATTATAATGCGCCAAATTCCATAAGTGAAGGTAAATTTATGTGACATCTATATTATTGTCAAAATATTTTACAGGATTGCTAGGGAGTGTTCTGACATTCGCACCACAACGTTAAAAGTTTAAATTGATACAATTGCAACACGTTAATACATAGTTTTGCTAATAGATTTTCGTTTTGTTATAATAAATCTCTTGCCGCTTTAACGCGTCAAACGGATAAGTTATTATTTTAGGAGTATTATCATGGAAAACACTAACAAAAACGAATTCAAACCGTTTATCCCGGCAGATAAAGTTATGCCTGAGATGACTGTAATGTCTGTATTTCTTGGACTTATTCTCTCAGTAGTATTTGGCGCAGCCAATGCATACCTGGGACTTCTTGTGGGAATGACGGTTTCTGCGTCTATCCCAGCAGCAGTTATTTCAATGGGAATCATCAGATATGTATTAAAGAAGGATTCTATCCTTGAAAACAATATGGTTCAGACTATCGGTTCAGCAGGAGAGTCTCTTGCTGCCGGAGCTATTTTTACCCTGCCAGCATTATTTATGTGGGCAAAAGAGAGTGATGAAGCAGTAATGCCTTCATTTATTACTATTACTGTTATTGCCCTTATTGGTGGTGTTCTTGGCGTTCTTCTCATGGTGCCGCTTCGTACAGCGCTAATAGTAGAAGAACATGGCATACTGCCTTTTCCAGAAGGCACTGCCTGTGCAGAAGTACTTCTTGCAGGCGAAGAGGGTGGATCTAAGTCCAAGGCCGTATTTTCTGGACTTGGGGTTTCAGCAGTATATAAATTCTTTACTGAAGGCTTTAATTTATTTCCATCAGAAATTCATTTTGAAATTCCCGTACTTCGTACAGGTTTTGGTGCAGATGTGCTTCCAGCTCTTGTGGGAGTCGGATACATTACAGGTCTTAAGATTTCCAGTTTCCTTTTTGCAGGTGGTGTGATTGGCTGGTTTGTAATCATTCCATTAATTTCATTCTTTGGTGGCGATTTGACTATTTATCCTGGAACAACACCAATTAGTGAGATGGATTCATGGGGCATAAGGGATGCTTATCTTAAGTACATCGCTGCAGGTGCAGTGGCTGCAGGAGGTATTATCAGTCTTTTGAAGACTCTTCCATCTATCATTATGGCATTCTCACATAGTGTAAAGCAGTTTGGCCATAAGGAAAGCAAAATAATTCGTACAAACAAAGATCTTCCAATGCCTGTTGTTATAGGCGGAATAGTAGTTTTGATTCTTCTTATCTGGCTTCTTCCGGCAGTACCGGTTAACTTTATTGGAGCAATTATAATAGTTGTATTCGGTTTCTTTTTTGCAACTGTATCAAGCAGAATGGTTGGACTTGTTGGATCTTCCAATAACCCTGTTTCAGGAATGGTAATTGCAACCCTTTTATTTGCAACAACAATTCTTAAAATGACTGGAAATACAGGATATGCAGGAATGACTTCTGCTATCTGCATCGGTACAATCGTTTGTATTGTAGCAGCCATGGCTAGTGATACATCTCAGGATCTTAAGACGGGATATATATTAGGTGCTACTCCAATAAAGCAGCAGATAGGTGAGCTTTTAGGAGCATTAGTTGCTGCGCTGTCAATCGGTGGTATCATGCTGCTGTTAAATACGTCTTATGGCTTTGGCGATGGCGGGCTTGACGCTCCACAGGCTTCCATGATGAAAATGGTAGTAGAAGGCGTTATGAATGGTACTCTTCCTTGGGACCTGATCATTATTGGTGTTGCACTGGCTATTGTTCTTGAAATAATGGGAATGCCAGTACTTCCAGTGGCTATTGGTCTATATCTGCCTATACATCTTTCAGTTCCTATGATTATTGGAGGACTTATCAGAAAGCATTTTGAAAAACGAAAAGATAACCTGGAAATACTTGAAAGAGGAGTTCTGTACAGCTCCGGACTTATTGCGGGTGAAGGTATAGTAGGAATTCTTATCGCTGTACTTGCACTTATAACAGTAAACGGAACAGCAGTTACAGATATTATCAGCTTAAATGGTATTACAGGTAATGTTGGTGCTATTGTATTCTTTGCCCTTTTGTGCGCATCAGTAGTATTTGTCAGCACAAGGAAAAATAAATAATTAACTATGAGAAAAGAAAAAGTATCACTAAATTATATGGATATCGTTTTTGTACATGCGCAGGACAAGCCTTTTAACACAGATGAAAAGGGCATTGTCACTGTGGATGTGTCAAACACCGGTTTTTTTAATAAGCTGGCGCAGCGATTTTGGAACAAACCTGAAGTAAGCCATATTGAGCTCGATAAGTTTGGCTCAGTGATGTGGCTGGCAATTGATGGTAAAAACACTGTGCAGGATGTTTATTCTCTTATGGAAGACAGCTTTCCGGAAGAGGATAGAATGCTGGACAGAGTGGTTACTTTCATGCATACACTGCAAAACAATGGATTTGTTGTGGTAAAATAGTAAATGAAGGATTCAGATTGAATTTTTATCTTAACCTGTTTACTTGATTGCAGGGGGTAAGCGATAATGGGAAACAGTGATGGCGCACAGGCGCGCAATCCTTTTATGGAGTACAACAATATCGAAATCTGTTCCATATCTCCAGAAGGAAGCACTTTAAAGGCTACAATTACAGAGAACTCCAAGAATCCCTACGGGATGATCCATGGAGGCCTATTATACACAATGATTGACTGCGCTGCAGGAATAACTGCCAGAGCAGATGGCAACAGGTATGTTACGCAGAATGTCTATGTAAACTACTATAGTAATGTTCTTGATCAGGACGAAGTATTCGTAGACAGCACTGTAATAAAGCGTGGAAATGCCATTACAGTTATAAGAGCTACTGTAAGGACAGAAGTTGGAAAGGTTCTTGCAGAGGGCGATGTAAATATGTTCAGACTTAGTGATAAGTGATAAATAATCTGAGGCTACTTGCTAAATCAGCAGTAGCCTTGTTTTTTTACTTTAAAAGAAATTATAATGGAAATAAAGTTAGTAAAATAACGCCATTTTACACATAAAAATACAATAGCTGATATGTGAAAATGAGGTTGGTTCATTATGCCAATATGCTTAGTTTGTCATAATCATTGTAACTTAATAGACGGCAGGGTGGGGCTTTGCATGGCTCGCAAATGTATAAATGGAGAGATTAGAAGTGTGAACTACGGAGAAATCACCTCAATTGCCCTGGATCCAATTGAGAAAAAGCCGCTCAATCTTTTTTACCCAGGCTCCTGGGTCGTGTCAGTGGGAAGCTATGGCTGCAATCTTCGCTGTCCCTATTGCCAGAATTATGAAATTTCCTACGATTTTAATAAAGAATATGAAGGCTATACCAGACATATAATGCCCGATGAGCTTGCAGATATTGCGCTGCAGTATAAGGCGCAGGGCAATATTGGTGTGGCTTTTACCTATAATGAACCGCTTGTTGGCTATGAATACGTGATAGATGCAGCAAAAGAAGTGCATTCAAGAGGCATGAAAACAGTGCTTGTATCTAATGGATGCGTTTCAAAGGATGTGTGCAGGCAGGTCGTAGAGCATATAGATGCCATGAACATTGATCTCAAGGGCTTTACCAAAGGTTACTATTCCGATACCCTTGGCGGGGATTTGTCCATGGTAATGGAGTTTATTGAAACTGCGGCTGCAGCCTGTCATGTTGAAGTGACAACTCTTGTAGTGCCTGGCTTTAATGACAGTCCTTCTGAAATGAAGGACATAGCATCCTGGCTGTCAGGGCTAAATAACGGCCGCGGCCGGAAGGAGATAGCACTCCATATTAGCAGATATTTTCCACGCTACAAGTTGGATACACCGGCTACAGATGTAAACAGAATATATGAATTAAAAGAAGTTGCACAAAACTATCTTGATAATGTATTTACAGGGAATTGTTAGAAGGGAGGCATTATGTCTATAGTAGGGGCTTTTATGGTTCCACATCCACCAATTATTCTTCCGGAGGTTGGTAAGGGCGAAGAAGAAAAAATCAGGGAAACAACGGATTCCTATGTGAAGGTTGCAGAGGAAATTGCAGCTCTTGCTCCAGAAACGATAATAATAACCAGCCCGCATAGCATTATGTACTCTGATTATTTTCATATTTCACCTGGAGAAACAGCATACGGCGACATGTCCAGATTTAACGCAGACGAAGTCTCTTTTTCTGAAAAATATGATACTGAGCTGGTTGGTAAAATTTGTGAGATAGCCGATTCAAGGACTGGTGCAGGAGAGTTTGGATTTCCAGCCGGGACCCTTGGAGAGAGGGATAAGGCCCTTGACCATGGCACAATGATTCCTCTTTATTTCATTAGAAAAAAGTACAGTGACTTTAAACTGGTTCGTATTGGTCTCTCAGGCCTTTCCTATCCGACGCATTATGAATTTGGCAAGATTTTGCAGGAAGCTGTAGAGCAGACCGGGAGACGAGTTGTTCTTGTTGCCAGTGGAGATCTGTCGCACAAAATGAAGGAAGAAGGACCTTACGGCTTTGCAAAGGAAGGTCCGGAATATGACGAAAGGATAATGGAAGTATGTGGCAGTGGCAGGTTTGATGAACTATTGGATTTCGATGAGGATTTTTGTGACAAAGCTGCTGAATGCGGTCACAGATCTTTTATCATAATGGCAGGTGCACTTGATGGCATGGCTATAAAGCCTCATAGACTTAGCCATCAGGCAACCTTTGGCGTGGGCTACGGCATTTGTACATATGATATTGAAGGTATAGATGATAACAGGCATTTTCTGGATAACTGGAGAAAAAAGAAAATGGAACATATTCAGTTTGATCAGAATCAGGAAGGACCATATGTAAAGCTTGCCAGATATTCTTTGGAAAGTTATATTATCACAGGTAAGAGGCTTTCCTTAAAGGATATTGATACGCCGGAATGGAGTTTTTTGCCAGAAGAAATGTTTGAGCAAAAGGCGGGAGCTTTTGTCTCTATTCATAAAAATGGCGCACTTCGTGGCTGTATAGGAACTATTCTGCCGACCTGTAAGTGCGTTGCAGAAGAAATACTGCAAAATGCAATAAGCGCAAGCACCAATGACCCGAGGTTTAAGCCTATTCGTGAATCAGAGTTTGACCAGCTTGAAATCAGCGTTGACGTATTAAATGAGCCTGAGCCTATCGCATCCAGGCAGGAGCTTGATGTCAAAAAATACGGTGTGATTGTTACAGCTGGAAGGAAGAGAGGGCTTCTTTTGCCAAATCTTGATGGAGTAGACAGTGTCGATCAGCAGATTGTTATTGCATGCCAAAAAGCAGGTATATCAGAAAATGAACAATTTACTATGGAAAGATTTGAAGTTATAAGGCATTATTAATACATTGATTATTTTCTGGAAAGAGAAAGCTTGATATGGAAAGAAAAAGTAAAATAACTATTGTTATTATTGCCGTCGCTATAGTATTATTTGTGCTTTTTGGGGTATATTCAAAGACCAGAGAGATTTATTTATTATTAAATTCAGAAGGTTCTGCTGGCACCCTTGATGGAACTACGGTTGTGGTTAGTATTTTTGCAAACGACACAAACAGTGAATGGAATGAAACAGAAGATGCTGAAAAAATCACAAATATCAACAGCTATCTGTCTATTGCTTGCGATTATCTCGAGGATGTAACTAGGAGCTATGGGAAGGAAGCACTTTTCATTGCGGATTTTGAGGAGTATGCTGACCTGAAATACGAAATGAATTTTTCCTATAGTCTTACTAATCAGGAAGTAATTGACGAAGGTGATGTGGATTATGATGTATGGGAGTACATCGATGACAATATAGATACAGCTTCGATAAAAAGTAAATACGATGCGGACAATCTGGTGTTTATGCTTTTTATTGATTCAGATAAGGACAACGAAGCTATCACATGTACAAGAAACTATTATACTGGAATGCCATATGAGTATGAGATTGTTTATCTTTACAACATAGATTATGAGCTTGTGAATTGCCCGGCAGTCTATGCACATGAGATTCTTCATACCTTTGGCGCACCAGATTTGTATGTAGAGGATGAAAATTACAACATTACTGATGAATTCCTGACCTACGTGGAAGAGAATATGTCCAATGATATCATGCTCACCTGCTCAGATGTAGACACCTATGAGTACCATTATGACAGCATTACCAACGAGGTAGGTGAGGTAACTGCCTATTATGTCGGCCTCATCGACCAAAGCGACATAGTGGATGAGTGGGCACTCCTCAAGCCATAAATGAGCCCTAGGGACGGGGTTAGCGGTCCATTTTCAAAATGGACCCTAAACCCCGTCCCCAGGGCTCATTTCCACTTGCCTGTATTTGCGCATTGCTTTAATATTATAGTCTGTAGGGAAAAAGATAATTAAGAGGAAACAGCATGAAATTCAATGTAATTTTTGATATGGACGGTGTTATTTTTGACTCTGAAAGAACGCTGTTGGAGTGCTGGCTGGAGACTACCAGAGCGTATGGTCTTGATGAGGAGCTTACCAGGCAGACCTATATTAAATGCATCGGAACCAATGCCAGGCAGACGACAGAAATCTATGAGAATGCATTCGTGCCTATTATTGGTATTGAAAAAGCGCATGAACTGTGGGATTCGAGCGTTGCGTGCCACAGACAAAAATATGCAGATGGAAAGCTTCCTGTAAAAACGGGAGTTAGAGATATCCTTGAGTACCTTAAATCTGAAAACATTGAAGTCGGAATAGCATCTTCTTCAAAAAAAGAAACCGTTGAAAAACAAGTTGGCGCTGCAGGACTTGCAGATTATTTCAAGGGATATGTAGGTGGTGACGCTGTTAAAACCAGCAAGCCAAACCCTGAAATTTATCTTCTTGCCTGTAAGGAATTTTGCTTTGTGCCTGAAAAAACTTTTGCAATAGAAGATTCTTTTAATGGAATCAGGGCTGCACATTCTGCAGGAATGAGAGCAATCATGGTTCCGGACCTGATTCCTGCTGACAAAGAGATGGAGAACCTTTCAGAAGTCATCTGCAAGGATTTACTGGAAGTAATTGATTATCTGAAAACCAGGAATAAGTAAGGAGATTTTTTAATGAATATTTATGTTGATTTTGATGACTGCCTGTGTGAGACTGCCAGGAATTTTACTACTATTGCAAAAGAGTTTTTTGACAAAGATGTACCTTATGAAGAGGTAAAGTTTTTTGATCTGCAAAAGACCTTTTCTCTGACAGACGAACAGTATGAGCAGATGATGCTTGAAGGACACAGACCGGAGGTATTGCTTTCTTATAAGGAAACACCTGGAGCTTCTGAGACCATCAATAGCTGGATTGATAAGGGATACAATGTCTTCATCATCACAGGACGTCCATATAGCGCTTATGAACCTTCAAGGCAGTGGCTTGACCAACATGGCCTTGAGCGAGTTAAGCTATATTGCTTCAATAAATATGGCAGAGACAGCTTTATAAAAAATAGTGAGTTCAGTCTTGAATTAGAGGATTATTACAAGATGAAATTTGATTATGCTGTTGAGGACTCACCGATGGCATTTAAGTTTTTTGATCACTTGCCTGAGCTCAAAGTAATGGTATTTGATCGTCCCTGGAATAGTGAGCATGAGCTTCCAGCAAGCAATTTTACCAGATGCTACGACTGGGAGAGTATTAGAAAAAAAGTTGGCTAAAACAATTTAACAGTTAAAATTTTTTTCAGAGAATCTACTAAAAAACGTTTTCATAATTTAGTACATTCTCTGAAATTTTTTTAGCGTATTGACGCGATGAAGTAATTTGGGGTAGAGTTATTGCAAGAAGTGGAAACGTTACCGGTAACGTTTTTAAGTACACTTCCTTTGGGGACCCTTGTTAACTATATAATGTATCATGTCTATGGGAGGATAGTATGATTTTTAAAAAGGTATCAAGAAAGTTTCTTACGGCTCTACTTGCTACTGGAATAGTAGCATCTTCTTTTTTCAATGCACCAGTTGCTGAAGCAGCATCTACAACTACTAACAGTTATGGACTGCAGAGCAACATCGAGGACGGCACAATACTTCATTGTTTTGACTGGACATATCAGCAGATTATAGAGGAATTACCAAACATTGCAGCAGCGGGATTTACATCAGTACAGACATCTCCGGCACAGGCAGCTAATACCACTGATTCTATCTGGTATTATCTATATCAGCCAAGCGGATTCTACGTTGGAGATGCAGGCCTTGGCTCAGCTGATGATTTACAGGAGTTATGTGATGCAGCAGATAACTACGGCATAAAGATTATTGTAGATGTTGTAGCCAATCATCTGGCTGGAGATCATACATATATAGATGATTCACTTAAGGCATCTGAATACTGGCACAATTGCTCAGGTTCTATTTCATATTCAGATCGTTACCAGATTACACATTATGATATAGGTATGCCTGACCTTAATTCTGAACATTCTTACGTTCAGGAGAAGGTTGCAAACTATATCTCTGAGCTTAAGAGCTATGGCGTCGATGGAATCAGATGGGATGCAGCAAAGCATATTTCACTTCCTTCTGAGTCCTGTGGTTTCTGGAGTGCAGTAATTGACAGCTCACTTTTTAACTATGGTGAGATACTTGATACTCCGGTTACAGATAATACCACTTATGCCAATTCTCTGATGAGTGAATATACAGATTATATGTCTGTATCAGACTCTGTATACAGTGCTGTTGTTACAGGCGCTCTTAATGGCGGAACAGTTCCATCTGCATATGGCTCCTGGACATTAGTTGATGGTATTGAAGATAGCGAAGTAGTTTATTTTGCAGAATCTCACGATACATATTCCAATACTACCAGCGAAGGTGCATGGACAAAGTACATTGACCAGAATATAATTGACCGTTCATATGCAATTCTGGCTTCAAAAGCAAATTCAACAGCTCTTTATTTCTCAAGACCTTATGCAACAGAAAAGACTGAGATTAAAATCGGCGTTAAGGGAAGCACTCACTTTACTTCCGATGAGGTAGCTGCTGTTAACAAGCTTCATAATCAGTGTGCAGGAGAGTCTGAGTACTACAGTACTTCTGATAATGTTGCTGTTGTAGCAAGAGAAACAGGTGCTACACTTGTACTTGGCTCTGGCAGTAATCAGAGCGTAAGCGTACCTAATGCAGGCAGTCAGCTGGCAGAAGGCACATACACAGACCTTGTTGCAGGCGGAACATTTACAGTTACAAGCTCTACAATTTCCGGATACATTGGATCAACTGGAATTGCAGTACTTTTAAATGAGGATTCAGATGATGATGACGACTCAGATTCAACGGAAAAGAGCGGTGTAAACAGAACCATTTATCTGGATGTTAATTCCTGCAGCTGGTTTACTAATGATGATGCAGTACCTGTTATCAAGACCAATTTAGACAGCTCTTTTACAGAAATGACTCAGACAACAGTAGACGATACAACTGTTTATTTAGCTGAGGTTGATACAAATGCAACATCCGCAACTGTTGCAAGAATGATTCCTAGTGGAAGCGTATACAACGAAAATACAATCACACTTAGTTCTTCTGTAAATTACTATACTTCTGACAGTAACTGGTCAGACATTTCTACTTCATATGTAGACGTTGATAATGATGAGGATGCAGATGTTGACACAGATATTGATGTTGATACAGATGATGACACAGAGGACTCTGGTGATGAAGTCAGCGAGACAATGACGCTTTACTTTACCAATAATTACAATTGGAACAGTGTATATGCATATACCTGGAAAGACAATACTGGCACAACATCATGGCCAGGTACAGCAATGACTTATGTTCAGCAGAATGAATATAACCAGGCTGTATACAAGATAGAGGTTCCAACTGATATTGATGGAATCATTTTCAATGATGGCAATGGCAATCAGACAGTGGATATTACTTCCAACCTGACAGACGGCACTGGCTTCTATATCAGTGGATATTCAGGAAGCAAGCTTTCAACTGGTACATATACCTTTGAGTAATATCAACATAGTGCAAGGGACAAAATTAACTTTTGCCCCTTGCATATTTTATCGTTAAGCCATGATGTGCTATACTCTTTAGGTTGTCTTAGACAACCTGAAGAGGAGAATTGTTATGAATAGGGATGCCAGATTTGATAATATCAAAGCTCTGCTGATATTTTTGGTAGTGCTTGGCCACTCAGTAGAATATTTGTATGGAGTAAAAGGCTCTTATGGGGCACTTAGGGCTGTGATTTACTCCTTTCATATGCCAGCCTTTGTTTTTATTTCAGGGTATTTTGCCAGTAGATCAAAGAGCTCGTTGCCTGATGTGACAATAAAATATTTTTGCACATATTTAATCTTTAATACTTTATTTGCATTGACACCGTGGCATGTAAATTCACCTTTGAATTTTCTGTATCCGCAGCTCATTTATTGGTATCTGCTGTGCCTATGCTTTTGGAGAATAAGCGTTGAGACAATTTCTCATATTAAATTTGCTCTGCCGCTATCTCTTTTGCTGACACTATATATTGGTACCTGCCCAAAAGCGGACAGGTTCATGTCCATATCAAGGGCAATATGTTTCTTTTCATTTTATTTGATGGGATATAAGTTCTCCCTGAAATTTATAGAAAAGATAAACAAATGGCTTATGGGAGCTGCTCTTGCAGCATGTGCCGGACTTACGTTGATAGCTTATTACAAGAATCTGGTTCCGGTAAAAATGTATGAGTACATCCAATCCTATGCTTCCACAGAGGTTGGAAATCTTCAGGGCATAGGCATGAGAGTGTTTATGATTGCAACAGCCACGATAGTCACTATCGGCCTTATTGTAATCATGCCTTCTGAAAAAAATGTATTTACCTGCATAGGTAGAAATAGTTTGAATATCTACCTTTTACACATTTTTATCATAAAAGCAGTAGCACATATAGGCATTGCAAACTTTAATAATGAAATTCTGAATATGATTTTTAGCCTGGTTCTGACAATTGCGATATGCATGCTTTTATCCATGCCAGTAATAACGGATGCTTATAACTACATGATAAGCAGAATAGTGAGACTGTTTGTGGTTCAGAATGCAAAGTCGAAGGCATAATATTTGTGAATTAAATCAAAGAAGCTGTGAAAAATAATTATTATTTTTCACAGCTTCTTTTTATTCAACATTCTTTAATGCTTCACTAAGCGGAATCCGTTTTATTCTGCGCATATCAAAGAGTGATACAAAGAGGTATGCAACAATCATCATCAGAATCATTTTCACTATATTTGCGCTTGAAAAATAGAATTTGTACCAGCCGGTATAGCTATACATAAAGACGCGCCACACCAGTGAGATAATATATATTCCAATAAAGGATGCTATACATGAAAAGATAATAACCATGATGGTGGTAAGCCTGATATATAAACTGTTTATTTCCTTATTTGTGTATCCCAGTACTTTAACCATCGATATGGAAGTTGCATTTTTTTCAATTATAAGCTTGGTCAAAAGATATATAATAAG
>JAZRKG010000034.1:0-5375 GCA_045646185.1 Butyrivibrio sp. | reverse complement strand
TGACTATGCTAAAGAATATCTTAATGTTAAAACAAGAGAATCAGAAGAGAATTACTATGCTGTTTTTGGACAGTATGTGCTTTCTCCGGAAGTTTTTGAGAATCTTGAGAATAATATAAAGAATAATTTATTAGAGAATAATGAGATTCAGCTTACTACTGCACTTGAACAGACAAGAGCATCTAGTGGTATGATGGGGCTTGTAATAGATGGAAAGTCTTATGACGTGGGACTTCCACAGGCTTATGTTAAGACAGTAAGTGAGTATGGTGTTTTTGGTAATTAAATACTCACATTTAGGTACTTTTACTATGTTGGAAACGATTTACACAATGTAACAGCTGCTTGATAATCTTAACAATCTTGAGTGTAGGAAAACGAAAAGCGTGTGCTCAGGATTGGTGGGCTTTGGGAGAAGCAGAATGATATTTACAAGACTCTCGGAGTGGCATTACCAACTTCGACATGCTAATCTGAGAATCCGATTAAAAAATGGAGAAGTATGAATGAGTATACAAAAAAGATTATTGGGGCTCCTGAAATCTGATGAGGTAAGAGCATTAGCAACTGTTGGAATTGATGGAATATCTGTAAAGTATCCTATGATTGCAGTATTTATGTCAGCTTTTCATGAAGCTGCAGGTTTGGCCGATGAAATGCGCATAGATGCATTGGTAAAAGGGTTGTCAACGGAGCTTAATCAAGAGCAACAGATTAATATACTATATGGTTATGTGGAAGAAAGTGAAGAAAATGCTTTTTATGTAGCCAATACATTGAGAAAGGCTCTTCTTACAAATTCACCAGTTGCTTGTAGCGTTATGGGTAAGATGCTTGCTTGTCATGCAAATCAGAGAAGTATCTATGATCAGGACGACAATATAATTTTCCACGCATTGGAATCAGCAACAGATGATGATATTCGCACATTTATGATAATAATGCAAGAATATAAAACTTCCAAGGGATCATTTCGCATTCCGTTAGATGAGCTGGATGCGAGTAAGCTAGCTACAATTGGCTGGTGTGAGGCCAATAGATTGTTTTATGGTCCTGGTGGAGGAATAACGTTCGGAGATTCTGGAGATGATCAGGTTGATACAAGCCATTCCCCTACTTCTGCTGCAGAGAGGTTATTTGAGTATGTTGATTCTGTGAAACAATTACTGGGCTATAAAAAATAGACATAAGGGTACAGATATTTATAATAACCATTTATAGCTATTGAAAAGACGTTAAAACATCTATATTTTTACTGTTTTATTATTTTGAAATTATAGAATAATAGCAATTAATAGTTCATTAAGTTATTGTGTAATCAATAATTACTAACTACTGATATTTACTGACTTTGTGGGTAATCCGTGAGATAATAGATGCAAGGAAATCATTAATTTAGCTTCAAAAGCTTTGCACCTTTTGCGGAGAATCACATGAACAAAAAGAATTAAAATCGTCAAATGACCCTCAAGGATTTTAATTAGCATTTGGATTTAAACTGAATCCTGAGAATAATTTGATAAAGAAAGCTGCCATGATACCCTGGGGTGCCATCGAAGAAGAGTACGCTGGTCTATTCCCCTCAAGTTGTGGAATGCAGGCAATGATAATGGTGGAACTCTCATTATTGATGCCAACTGTTCTCCTCAGAATATAGCTTTTCCTCAGAATGTTAATCTCCTTAATGAAGCAAGAGAGAATCTTGAAGAGATCATAGGACATCATATGCTATGTGTACAACCTCAAAAAGCCAAGGATGTACAAGGAAAAAGCCATAAAGGATTAACTACCGCGATTCCAGAAAAAGGATCCATAAAAAGGAAGGCGGCATAACAGAATGGATCATCATAATAAGGCTCAAATGCGATGAATGCGGAGCCCTCCATAATGAGATTCCAGACTGCAGTGTACCATATAAGCACTATGACTCAGAAGTAATTGCCGGAGTCATAGATGGATATGTCACATCAGATGATGCGGATTCCGAAGATTCCCCATGTGAGGAGACCATGAAAAGGTGGATCCTCTGGTACAAGGAAAACAAAGAACGTGCCGAGGGATATCTTCGTAATACCATATACAGGCTGCTTGATAAAAGAAGGAATAACACCGGTTCAGGAATTTGATCGTGACAAGAGGCTTCTGACCTTTATCAGCGCTGACACAGTAGATGAAGCCTTCCTTTATCATACTGTGCGTAACGTAGATAAGGGTGCATGTATAAGCTTCAAAGGCAAGAAATACGAGACCAAGCCTGCTCTTATAGGCCAGGTTGTCGAAGTAGCTTATGATCCGCTATTTCCTGGCATACTGACTATTTCATATCCTGGTATTGAGCCATTTACAGCAAAACCTCTCAAGATTGGCGAGTACTGCGATAGAAATGAAACACTTCCTATCAGTGTACAGCAGGCTGTTCCCGAGACGTCAAGATTCCTTGATGCTCTTGAAAAGAAACACGAGCCGTCAAAGAAGCAGCTTACAGATGCCATTTCCTTTGCATCATACAGAAAGGAAGGTGGCAGCCATGTATGAACAGTTCTTTGAGATGAAAAACACTCCGTTTACAAGGAATGTACCGCCAGACAGGCTTTATGAGTCAGCTGCCACAAATGAAACCCTTGGGAGGCTCTCGTATGCCGCAGACAGACAGTTTTTTGCCGTAGTCACTGCTGATGCGGGATGTGGTAAATCAGCTCTTATCAGGAAGTTTGTAACATC
This sequence comes from Butyrivibrio sp., assembly GCA_045646185.1. Lineage (GTDB taxonomy): Bacteria > Bacillota > Clostridia > Lachnospirales > Lachnospiraceae > Butyrivibrio. The sequence goes on along the minus strand of JAZRKG010000034.1, from coordinate 2,654 downwards.
ACTTCCTAAAGATGAGTACATGTTTCTGTATATTTCGGACTCAAAGCTTACTCCGAGATGGTTCTACAAAGGAATGCTTGACCAGCTGGGGATAGAATCCAAGTTTTACAGGGGCGATGCCAAGCGTCAGCTCCAAAAGGAAGTTGAGATAATCCGTGGCGTCCAGGGAAAGAAAGTAGTCTGCATCCTTGATGAAGCTCATCTTCTTGAAAAGGAGACCATTGAAGAATTCAGGTTCCTTTTGAACTATCGCTTTGATTCAATGAGCCCCAGGGCACTTGTTCTCATCGGACAGAGTGAGCTCTGGGATAAGCTTAAGCTCCAGAGATACGCTGCAGTAAGGTACAGGATAGACATAAGCTGCGTTATCCCACATCTTGACAGAGCCGAGACCCAGCATTACATCGATTCACATCTTGAGTATGCTGAGGGACGGAAGGACATCTTTACCGATAAAGCGGTAGGTGAGATCTATAAAGTCTCAACAGGCATACCAAGACGTATTAATCACATCTGTGACGGATGTCTTATGTATGCAAGCCAGCAGAACAAGCGTCTCATTGATGAGCATCAGGTTCAGTTTGTTACTGAACACGAGATGCTTGGAAGTGAGGTGTCATGATGAGATTTGAATTTCCGGTTGTCACCTATTACGGAGACGAACCTGATGATTTCAACATCACAAGGCACGATGCAGTTCTTATTCCAGGCGAGATATACCACGAGCCTTATGAGGCACTTCTATACGCATTTGATGACAGATTTGAGCTTATTGTTGATTGCTGCAAAAAGGGAATGTACTTATGTATCCCCAATAAAGGATTCGGATGCTACATAGATACTCCGTGGGGATGTGATAACAACCATGTGGTAATACTGGAGGCATCAGATCTTCTGAGCTTTGATGATGCAACAGCAATATCATTCGCACTGGATGAACTTTATAAACTTGTCAAGGAACACAAATGTAAATAAATCTATACAAAACGATGGTACGGATGGCTCTGGCCATCCGTACCATCAGGAACTGATGACACCAACCTGAGCAGTCTCATGACAGTACATAAGAGCAGCTTGGGGACAAACTAAGAGATTAGGAACAGTAAGTGTTGCAGCCTTTTTACTTTTCTTTCGCTTTACGATAAAGCTCTCCCATCTTGTGCCCGAAATCACGAAATGCGGAATAGAAATACTTTGGTGTTGTGTGGTTTTCACTTGCAGCAACACAGTATTCAATTGCCTCATATGTTGACTGGTATGGGTACAGTAATTCCCAGTTATCCTTAACCATAAGAAGAGCTTCCTTTGGCGTGAAATTACCGGATTCAATCTTCTCACGAAGGCTTTGTTCTTTAGAGGAAAGGTCGTCTTTGTAAGTATACTCTTCAGCGGTTACTGGAATTCCCCAGTGCGATGTAGCTTCTGCTACATTTTCAGCCGTGATTTCTTTGTTGGAATCGGTCAAAAACTGCTCTGCTTCTTTGATATAGTACAGTTTTTCACCATAGATGCTATGAATACATCGTAACCAAGGTTCTGGCCTTGCAATGCTTTATCAGATCACGATTATTACAGTATATTATTCTGGCTGGGTGATATAAGTGAAATGATTCAAAAGGGTATGAAGGTAAAAGTTGGAATTGGCTGGTCTGAAACATTTATGAAAAAGGGCCTGGCGCTTCTTCTATTACTTCTTTTTGAAGAAGATAAATACCCGAAAGGGATCCTTGAAATTTTATCCGGAGTAGAAAACGATTTTAATCTTGATAATATTATATTTGGCGAGAGCGAAGAAAAAACCAAGGATTTGGATAAAGATATTATCACAGTAGAGCTTCTTGAATCGTTGAGAACGAGAGTAGCGCTTAATAGAGAAGATAAGGAAAAGCTCTTTAAGAAAATTGATAAGTGGATTCAGATGAGAGTTGACGCTATCATGAATGCTAATCGCAGGAATTATTATCATGAATGCGCCATGTATATAGCGGCTTTTGGAGAAGTGCAGGAGTCTAATGGAGTGGCCTTCGCAAAGCAGCAGATTCTTCAAAAGTATAAGGATCTGTATTCAAGGAGAAGATCTTTTATAGATGAACTTAAAGGTTTTGGTTTGAGAAAATAGTATTACATCAAATTACTTAGCAAGAAACCGTTTTGTTGGAGGAAGATAATAGATGAAATAAAAGAAGAGTATCCTGATATTCAGGGTAATTCTCTTGGTGAATTGCTTGTTAATGTGGCAGGGTATTCTTCTGATAAATTCTTTTTTGTAATAGATGAGTGGGATGCACTTTTTAGAGAATATAAGGAAAAGACTAAGCTTCAGGATGGGTATCAATTTGCAATTTCTGATTTCAGAGAATATACAATGATACAACCCTCAATATTTGAAGAAGCTCATAGCGCAGGAATATTTAGAATATATAATTCTTTGTATTAAATTATTAAAAAGTGAAAAAATAACCCACAAAGTATTTAATATCTATTACATCATCACAATTAATTGACAAAAAATCTTATTTAGTGATATTATTTGAATAGGGTAGTGGATAATTTTTGCCGGAGCGAAAAAACAATAATAAAATAGAGAATAAAGTGTATATGAAAAGGATAAGGTGAAGTCGGAGGCCAAGCGGTCTTAGGAAGACAAGACTCAC
>JAZRKG010000033.1:0-22863 GCA_045646185.1 Butyrivibrio sp. | reverse complement strand
TATCTGCAAAATGCTTTCTGGAGAAACCAGCACTCCATCATCAATAATAAGGGCTGATCTATCCATTTTGTAGCTTTGTCCGTTTATCTTTACCACACCATCTTCATTGGCAATAAGGTTAAAGCTTGTAACATTACTACTGGTCCACGCCGTATCAGATATCTGCATATAAGTCAGATGCCTTGTGCTCTTAAGAAATCTGATATCTACCACTTCACCCTCAGCTAGTAGTGCTGCAGAAATAGCTCTACCATACTGATCATAGATAAAAGAGGTGTTGTCATAGTTAAGTGTATATCCCTTACCGGTAGCATGATTTCTGAATTTTATCTGCTTGTTTTGCGTATCCACGCTTCTAACCGTACAGGTGTCTGCAGAATCATATTTTCCAATAAGTGATACACGGTTTACTTCCTGCGAAGCTGCATAGCTTATGCCTCCTGATTCTAAAATAAGGCATGCTGCCATAACTAATGCTATTCCCCTACATAAGACTTTCATTTATTACCCTCCAGCTTTGAATCTTTTCAGATTAGAGGTTTCCAATAGATATTCCTTCGTATTGTGTTCTGGATATTTAAGTACATCTTTTAACATACTTTGAAGAATTGTACCAAGTTGCTTTCCTGGAGCCATTCCTATTTCCATAAGGTCTTTTCCGTTAACAGCAAGCGTTTTTAGCGAAAGGCAATCCCCAGATTTGATTATCTCGTTGTACTGCTTCTCAAGCTCTTCTATCCATGCAATTTTTTCCTGACGCTGATACATACTCTGTGCTAATGTATCGGCTTTTTTTACTTTAAATATTAGTGGATAATCTTTTTCACCCAGTTTATATATACTTTTCCTGACATTGTATGGGGTTATTTCAAATCTCATATCATGATATTTGATAAGATTTGATGCTCTATCCATTGTGTCTCTGTCAAATTTAAGCCTTTTTAGGATTTCTACTGCCATTTTGGCACTTACTGCTTCGTGTCCATAAAAATGTGAAGTTCCCTTCTCATCCTGTGTATGAGTTGCAGGCTTTCCTATATCATGAAACAGCATCGTTATCCTAAGCAATTTGTCAGGCTCTATATTCTGAATTGATTTAACTATGTGTTCACCAACGTTGTACGCATGATGGATTGTATTTTGCTCTGTTTCCATACATACATCAAATTCAGGTAGAATCACTTTAGTAATCCCCAACTTATAAGCATCTATAAGTTTATCCGGATTGTCAGATACAAGCAGTTTTACCAATTCAACCTGTATCCTTTCAGCACTTATTTTTTCAAGTGTTGGAGCCAGAAGACTTATTGCTTTTTTGGTGTCTTCATCAATTTCATACCCCAGCTGAGCCGAAAACCTTATGGCTCTCATTATTCTCAGCGCATCTTCTCCAAAACGCTCCTCTGGATTTCCTACACATCTGATGAGCTTTTTATTTATATCCCCCAACCCACCAAATCTGTCTATCAGGCCTTCTTCGTCATTGTAAGCCATTGCATTTATTGTAAAATCACGCCTTTGCATATCTTCTGTAAGGCTTGCTGTGAAAATAACCTCTTTGGGATGTCTATTATCCGCATATTCACCATCGATACGATAGGTTGTAACCTCGTAGCCTTCATGGTTCATCATTACTGTGACTGTTCCATGTTCTATTCCTGTATCTATAGTGCGTTTAAAGAGTTTTTTAATATCTCCTGGCTTGGCACTTGTGGTTATATCCCAGTCACCAGGAGTTCTTCCCAAAATCGAATCTCTAACACATCCACCTACTACATAAGCCTCAAATCCGGCTTCATGAATGGTATTTAATATTTTTCTTGCGTTATCTGGTATTTCTATCTTCATATCTTCATAATAGCGCAAAATATGGGGATTGTGAATAATTCTCTAGGATTTTTTCTCGTTACGTTATATACTAAATATATGAAATATAGAGGATATTAAGATGAAATATTGGAATAGATTTAGCATTGTACTAATTATAGCAATGACATTATTTATTCTCGCTCTTAATGCTATATTTAATAGTACGTTTTTAAACTCGGACTATCGCGATCCTATATATAATCTTTCTGATGGTTGGACCGTTTCTGCTTCAGGCACAACCTATGATAATGTTGTGCTTTCTTCTGCAGATATTGGTGTTCAGAACTTTGACGATGTAGTTACTTTATCTACTACTCTTCCTGACTGCGATGTTTTTTCACCTGTTCTTTATTTTGCAACTTCTCTTTCTGAAGTTAATGTTTCTCTAGACGGAAAAAACATCTATGAATTTGGTGATAATTATTACGACCAGTTTGGTTATGTTCCCAAAATATACAATGTAGTTCCTCTTCCAAGTGATTATAGTGGAAAAGAAGTTTTAATAACCATAACAAGTAAAGATGAAACCTCTTTTTCCGGACTTTCCGTAGTTTATTTAGGAAATCGCGATGATATTTTTTTATGGCACCTTCAGTCTTTTAGACTTGCTCTCTTTGTAGGTATATTTCTTATTGTTTTTGCTTTATTATTGTTTATCCTTTCTCCTTATATTTATCTTTTCAACAACAAGGATGCACGTATTCTTTGCAGTTCTTTTATTTCGGCTGATTTGGGATTATATATCCTTTCCTATAACAAATTGATTTATATTTTTACCGACTTGATGTTTTTAAATACTTATCTTGAATTTCTATCTTTGTATTTAGTTCCTTCATGTATTCTGCTTTATTTATGTACTGTTTTTTCAGGAAAAGATTTGATTGTTTTTAAATGTATGTTGTATGCCAATCTGTTTTTGACTGCAGTTGTATTATCTCTGCACGCCTTGGATATTGTTCCAATTACCCGTTTTACAACATATTTACATTTAGTTGTATTTATGGAAATGCCAATATCAATTTTCCTGATTGTAAAAGATCTGTATTTCCAAAAGAAAGATGCTCTTTCGTTTCAATCTTATACTGCTGAAAACATCTTTTTATTTGGACTCCTGATTTTTATGGCTTTTTCCCTGATAGATATAATCAAATTTAATGTCTACAAGTATATTAGTGCTCATGGGGAAGTATATGCTGATATTAATTTTATGACTATTGGTTCACTTGCGTTTATGATTTGTGTTTTACTTAATTACCTGTTCTATACCATAAACAGTATGAATCTTGAGATAGAAAGAATTCATCTCGTTGGTCTTGCATATTCTGATGCTTTAACTGGTCTGGCCAACAGAGCCAGATGTGAGCAGGTTATGGTTAATCTGTCTGAAGCCCAGGGTGAATACTCCATTGTCAGCATGGACATGGATTATCTCAAAAAAGTAAATGACTCACTTGGACACGAAGAAGGTGACAGACTTATAGTGGGGTTTTCTACAATTTTAAATCAGGTTTTCTGGGATGCTGAGCTTATTGGCAGAATGGGTGGCGATGAATTCATTGTTATTTCCAAAGATTCCTCTGCTAAAAATTGGAGCAAAAAGTTTCATGAATTTAATCTTGCAATTTCAGAATGGAATAAAAAAGAACGCAATTTTAAATACAGCGCATCTGTTGGCTTTGCAAGCAGTCTTGAAGCTCCTGGTCATTCAGCCATGGAAGTTTATATGCTTGCTGACAATAGAATGTATAGCATGAAAAATGAACGACATCACTTGCGAGAGGAGGAACAGCGTAATGAATAAACGAATCATCCTGTTTTTCCTTACCTCAGCAATAATCCTTTTTGTTTTTGTTACAGGACATACAATTTTTAGCTATGAATCAGAGTATAACGTGGATACTTTGTCAAATGGATGGGCAGTTACTTATCATAATGAAAACTACGTCAATGTTATGCCGGAACATCTTGATAGTTATCTTGGAAGAAATCTAAGGAAGGGGGATATTGTTGTATTAAACCATTCCTTAAAAAAGGATTATGCTAATATACCATTACTCACGCTTCTTTTTAAAACTTCTTTTTCTGCTTATGAAGTTTTCCTAGACGATGAATTGATTCAATCAGAAGGCATCAATGAGTTTTATTCAAATGGATATGTTGGTAATGGTTATAAAATGGTTATGCTGGGTGATGTCTCACGGCATCACAAATTAACTATAATACTCCATATTGCCGAAGAAGATGTATCATCCATAACCATGGCTCCAGCTATTGGCTATTATGAAGACCTGATTCACTTACAGATTTCACAAGCAATCTTTCCGTTTTTGACAGGCATATTCTTAATAGTTTATGGCGTGGCATTTTTTGCCATATCTATCATGTTTAGTCCATTTTCTAAAGAAGCCCTGCCTCAGGCACCAGTATCTTTTTTGACGTTACTTGCCGGTTTTTGGACTTTGTGCGCTTATGATATGTCTTCCCTGATCATTAATGCAAAATATACTACAATTTTGGAATACATATCACTTTATCTTATTATTCCAACAGTATATTTGATAGTCGCTCTTATTCATAAAAATGCTGTTAGTAAAGCTTATATTATTATTGCCTGCGGATTCTCTGCATTTAGTTTGTTGTTTATAGTTTTACATTTTCTATCTCTTGTACATTTAAATCATTTTCTGAATATTTATGATTTTATTGCTGTTATCAGCTTTGTAATTTTGGTATACATTTACATTAAAGATATTACTAATAAAGCCGTTATTCCATCTACTCTGATTCTTATGACTGGCCTTATCATTTTTTGCTTCTCAATGCTAATTTATGGAATATATCTATTTTTTGTTGATGTGGCAGATTTTTCCTATATTCCATTTTTGCAACACGCTTTTCCTATTGGCTCAATTATTTTTGTACTTACTCAGCTCTTTAATTACTTTGTCATAATGACTCATTCCATGGCAAAGAGAAAAGAATATCTATCCCTGACACAGCTTGCTTATTATGATACTCTTACAGGTCTTTCAAACAGGGCACGTTGTGATATGGAGCTTGCAAATATCGATAAAACCGAAGATGATTACTGCATTATAAGCCTAGATATGAATGGCTTAAAAGAAGTTAATGACAATGCCGGGCATCCTGAAGGTGATAAATTCTTAAAGTCATTTTCTTCTGTCTTAAAACAGGTTTATAGCGAAATAACCGGTGCAATGTGCTTTAGAGTGGGTGGCGACGAATTTTTGGTTCTTCTTCCTCATCCGACAAAAGAAGTTGTTGACTTGTCCATAGCAAAAGTTAATTCCAATCTTCTTATTTTGGATGATATTGAGCCAGAATATAGCCACAGTACAGCTATTGGTTACGCTTTCAGACATGAAACGTCTTCACGAAAATCACATGCTGTGTACATGCTTGCTGATGCTCGTATGTATGAACAGAAACGTATTCAGCACGAAACCATCAAAAGTTTAAGAAAGGGATTGTGATAAATCACAATCCCTTTCTTAAACAATAATCTTTATTAATATGCTCTGCCCCAATAAACCATCTTTGTTGCTGGCTTTCCGCAGTATACACATGTGTCAGCAATATGCTCCTGTTCGAAAGGTATGCAGCGGCTTGTTACGCTATACTCTTCCTTGATCTTGTCTTCGCATTCTCTGCAGCCACACCACATAGCTTTAACAAAGCCCTTTGTTTCCTTGAAGTTTTCTTCAAATTCTTCTTTTGTTGTAGCTGTGAAAGTATGTGCCTCAAGATGAGCCTTTGCCTTTGCATAAAGTGCTTTCTGAACTACATCAAGCAGTTCTGCTGCCTTTGCTGGAACATCCTTTATTTCGCATTCAATCTTTTCCCTTGTATCTCTTCTTACAAGAACACACTTACCTGCTTCAAGATCCTTAGGACCAATTTCAACACGAACAGGTACGCCTCTCATTTCATGCTCACTGAACTTAAAGCCTGGGCTTCTGTCAGTATCATCTGTCTTAACTCTGATACCAGCTTCCTTGAGCTCCTTTTCGATTGCATATGCTGCATCAAGAATTCCTTCCTTTTTCTGCTGAATAGGAATAACAACTACCTGGATTGGCGCAATCTTAGGTGGTGTAACAAGTCCTGAGTTGTCTCCATGAACCATGATCATAGCACCGATTGTTCTTGTTGTAAGTCCCCAGGATGTCTGATGAACATAATGAAGCTTGTTATCGCTTCCTGCATACTGGATTCCAAAAGCTTTTGCAAAGCCATCGCCAAAGTTGTGGCTTGTTGCAGACTGAAGGGCACGGCAATCGTGCATCAGTGCTTCAACTGTATATGTAGCTTCTGCTCCTGCAAATTTTTCCTTATCTGTTTTCTGACCCTTTATTACAGGTATAGCCATATCATTTTCAAGAAAATCTGCATAAACGTTCAGCATCTGTTGTGTACGAGCCTCAGCTTCTTCTGCTGTAGCGTGGGCTGTATGGCCTTCCTGCCACAGGAATTCTCTTGATCTAAGGAAAGGTCTTGTCTCCTTTTCCCATCTAACAACGCTACACCACTGGTTTAACACCTGTGGAAGATCCTTGTATGAGTGAATTTCATCCTTGTAGTAATCACAGAAAAGTGTTTCTGATGTAGGACGGACGCAGTATCTTTCTGTAAGCTCTTCTGTTCCACCATGTGTAACCCATGCTACTTCTGGTGCAAAGCCTTCTACATGGTCTTTTTCTTTCTGTAAAAGTGATTCTGGAATAAACATTGGAAGATATGCATTCTGTACTCCGGACTCCTTGAATCTGGCGTCAAGGTGCTTCTGAATAAGCTCCCATATTGCATATCCTGCAGGCTTGATTACCATACATCCTTTAATATTGGAATAGCTGATAAGTCCTGCTTTGATAACTGTGTCTGTGTACCATTGTGTGAAATCTTCTTCCATGGAAGTAATTTCTGATACGAGTTTCTTTCCTTCTGCCATCTTTTCCTCCTTTAATGTAAGGGACCTGATAAGAACTTCGAAGTTTTCTGAAATAAAAAAAGTCCCTGTTAATAGCAACAGGGACCGATAATCCGGCGGTACCACCCTTATTAAATCTGTCTGTAAAACAGATTTCTCTTAATTTACCCTTTAACGCTGAGCTGCGCTGTATTTTCATACAGAACTCCAAGGTAGGTTCATCAGCTTCTCTGTCAAAATCTCTCACCAAAATGATTTTTTCTCTGAAAACAGTTTGGCCAAATACTATTCCTCTTCATAGTCTTTTTTTATGTTTTAATAGTGATTTTAATTTCTATTTTTATAAGTGTCAAGAAAAGATAGTAAATTCATAAAAAACTATATTTTCTTCAAAATTGTAAGGATTTTGAAAGTGGTTTCATTTTTCATAACTCATTTCTTCAAAATTTGCATGATTTAGTACCATGTAAGCACTTACATCTTTTTTACATGTAGCGCTATAATGCTTTTCATAGCGCAGTTCATTTATCATACTTAGGAGGTGCAAAATATGGCAAACAAAGAATTTGACTTAATTACCTTTGGCGAAATCATGCTAAGACTTTCTCCGCCTAACTATGAGAGAATGACACGAGGCGAAATATTTGATAAAAGAGCCGGAGGCTCAGAGCTGAATGTAGCTTCAGGCGTATCACTTCTTGGTCTTCGTACTGGTGTAATATCCAAGCTCCCGGCAAATCAGCTTGGTACATATATTAAGAATCGTATCAGATTTATTGGTGTTTCTGATGACTATCTTTTATATGATGAATCTGACGATGCCAGACTTGGAATATATTACTATGAAAACGGAGCCGCTCCTCGTAAGCCTTCTATCATTTATGATAGAAAAAATTCTTCTATAACAAGAATTTCTTTGGATGAGATTCCTGCAGATGTATATTCTTCTACAAGAATGTTTCATACAAGCGGTATTACTCTTGCTCTTAACGATAATACCTGCAAGGTTACAACTGAAATGATCAAGCGTTTCAAAGAAAACGGAGCACAGATTTCTTTTGACTGTAACTACAGAGCTAATCTTTGGAGTGAAGAAGAGGCCAGAGCTGCTATTAAAGAGATTATGCCATATGTGGATGTTCTTTTTGTTTCAGAAGAGACAAGTCGTCGTATGATGCAAAAAGAAGGCAGTCTTGAAGATATTATGAGAAGTTATACCAAAGAATATCCTATTAAGACTGTATGTACAACTCAGCGTGAAGTACTAAGCCCACGCAAGCACAATTTTACTTCCACAATCTATGATGCAGAGACAGATACGTTCTATACAGAAAAGCCTTATACCGATATTGATGTAATCGACAGGATCGGTTCAGGTGATGCCTATGTTTCAGGTGTTTTGTATGGACTTCTTAAATATGATGATGCTGTAAAAGCTCTTGAGTATGGAAATGCAACTTCATCCGTCAAGAACACTATTCCGGGCGATCTTCCAGCAAGTGATTTGCGTGAGATTGACAGCATTATCAAAAATCATAAATCCGATAAGCCTGGAAGTGAATTAAATAGGTGATTTACGTTCGCCATAACGTATTTCCTTTATAAAACCTCTAAAAAATAAAAAAGCTGCGCGCCACGCAGCTTTTTTATTTTGCATTTTATTCTCTGTTCATATACTGTGATAATACTATTTCACCAGTTTCCAATGTGGCAGGAACGTCAATCAGTTTCTGATTTTCTGAACCTCTAAAGCGAAGTGATATGTTTTTCTTTTCTAAAACAAATTCTCCATCAACAAGAACGTTTAGCATGGATATAATAATATCTGTATCTTCACTATGACAGCGTTTATTATCCGGGTCATTCAGCTCTTCCCAGGTATATCCGGAATATATCCACAAATCTTTCCCAGGGCACTCGATTTTTACTCTTTCAAGAAAAGGTCTTATTACTTTTTGGTTGCTAACTTCCATTGGCTCACCGCCAAGAATTGTAAGTCCCCTGATATACGTTGGTTTAAGAGACTCAATGATTTTGTCCTCAACCTCTTTTGTAAAAGGGTCTCCATAATTAAAGTCCCAGGTTTCTTCATTAAAACAGCCTTTACAATGGTGTGTGCATCCAGATACAAACAATGCTGTTCTGCATCCTATTCCATTTGCTATATCATTATAAAATATTCTTCCATAGTTCATTTTTGACCTACCTATAAAGCTTAAGAAAGCCTGGATGTGAAAATCCAGGCTTTACATTTTAGTTATCAGTAGACAGATGAAGCACTCTCTCTTTGATTTCCTGAGTTCTGCCCTGGTTCCAATACTGGGTTCCAATGTATCCGCAGGTACGTCTTGCTACGTTCATCTTGGTCTGATCTGTGTTACCACAGTTTGGACATCTCCAAACGAGCTTTCCGTCTTCATCATTTACAATTTCGATTTCGCCGTCATATCCACAGCACTGACAATAATCGCTCTTAGTGTTAAGCTCTGCGTACATTATATTGTCATAGATATACTGCATAACGCTAAGTACTGCATCAATATTATTCATCATATTTGGAACTTCTACATAAGAGATAGCTCCTCCTGGTGACAATGCCTGAAATTCTGACTCAAATTTAAGTTTAGTAAATGCATCTATTTTTTCTGTTACATGTACATGATAGCTGTTTGTTATATAGTTTCTGTCTGTAACGCCTGGAATCAGTCCAAAGCGCTTCTGCAGACATTTTGCAAACTTATAAGTTGTTGATTCGAGTGGTGTTCCATAGAGTGAGAAGGAAATTCTTGTTTCTTCTCTCCACTTAGCACACTTATCATTTAAGAACTGCATTACTTTAAGTGCAAATTCTTTTCCGTTTGGATCAGTATGTGATACTCCCTTCATATACTTGGTGCATTCGCAAAGTCCTGCGTATCCAAGTGATATTGTTGAGTAGTTATCGAAAAGGAGTTTGTCAATTGGCTCACCCTTTTTAAGTCTTGCAAGTGCTCCAAACTGCCATAAAATAGGAGCCACATCTGAAGGTGTTCCAAGAAGTCTCTTATGTCTACACATAAGTGCCTTCTTACAAAGCTCTGTACGCTCTTCCATTAAATCCCAGAACTTCTTTTCATCTTTTCCTGAGGAACATGCTACATCTACAAGATTAAGAGTTACAACACCCTGGTTGAAACGTCCGTAGTACTTGTGCTTTCCTTCTTCGCCAATTCCTACTGTGTCTGGTGTAAGGAAGGATCTGCAACCCATACATGGATATACGTCACCATTCTTGTATTCTCTCATCTTCTTAGCTGAGATGTAATCCGGTACCATTCTCTTAGCTGTGCATTTTGCTGCAAGCTGAGTGATATGCCAGTATTTGCTTCCTTCTGTGATGTTGTCTTCATCAAGAACATATATCAGTTTAGGGAATGCTGGTGTGATAAGGACACCCTTTTCATTTTTTACACCAACGATTCTCTGCTTGAGCATCTCTTCAATAACCATTGCAAGGTCATCACGGAGCTGTCCTTCTGGAACTTCACCGAGATACATAAATACTGTGATAAATGGTGCCTGGCCGTTTGTAGTCATCAGTGTGATGACCTGATACTGAATAACCTGAACACCTCTCTCGATTTCTTTATGAACTCGCATCTCTGCAACTTCATTAACCTGTTCCTGAGTTGGCTCAATTCCAGCGGCAATAAATTCTTCTTTTACTTCTCTTCTGAATTTCTGTCTGCTTACATCAACAAATGGTACAAGATGAGATAATGTGATACTCTGTCCGCCATACTGTGAACTTGCAATCTGTGCAATTGCCTGAGTTGCAATATTACATGCAGTTGAGAAGCTCTTTGGTCTCTCAATCATAGTCTCAGAAATAACAGTTCCATTCTGAAGCATGTCTTCGAGGTTTACAAGACAACAGTTGTGCATTCTCTGAGCAAAATAGTCGCTGTCGTGGAAGTGAATTATTCCTTCCTCATGAGCTTTTACAACATCTTCTGGCAAAAGAAATCTCTTAGTAATATCCTTACTAACCTCTCCTGCCATGTAATCTCTCTGTACGCTGTTTACTGTAGGATTCTTATTTGAATTTTCCTGTTTAACTTCTTCGTTATTACATTCGATAAGACTCATAATTTGTTCATCAGTAGTATTTGACTTACGAACAAGAGCATGCTGATATCTGTATGTAATATATTTTCTGGCCACTTCGAATTTACCTGATTCCATAAGGCCATTTTCTACCATATCCTGTATTTCTTCTACGCTGGCAGCACGAGTTAAAGAAGCGCAGTTACTCTCAACGTCTTTTTCAATCTTTGCAATTTCTTCAACTGAAAGACGTTTTTTCTCAGTAACCTCATTATTTGCTTTATCGATAGCGGCTAAAATTTTTACGCCATCGAAAGTCACTTCTTTTCCACTTCTTTTGATGATTTTCATAAGAACCCCCTAACAATTTGGCTAACAAATAGCCAAGAGAAAATACTTATATCCAAAATGCAAAACACAATATCTTGTGGTCGCATTTATATAATAATACATTATCTTGGTATTTTCAAGTCATTAATTTAAACTCATTTCAGACCATAAACCTCTTCAAGCCTGTTATGCAGACGCAAGTAGTGCTCCAGAGTTTTTGGATCTTCAACAAATTTTCCTGATGCATAATATTTCGTATTCCCCATTGTCAGCATCTCTTCTATCTTATCAAATTTTACGGTGGTTTTGTTAGGATTTTCTCTTAAATTAAGCACATCTGCCAAATGATGCACTGTACCTGCATTTCCGTCGATGAGCTCCACAGAATCATCGAAAAATTGTCTGTATAATGGTTTAAAATAGTTAAAATGTGTACATCCTAAAACTAAAGCACAATATCTTGTGGTATCATACTCCGAAAATTCTTTTTCAAGGTAACTTATTACTTCCGGTCCATCGAATATTTCGTTCTCTGCAAAGGTTACAAGATTTGGGAGCGCCAGTAGATCAACTCTATGGTTTTCATCTACTCTTTTTATCAGATTCATCAGCTTAGTTTCATGAATTGTTACAGGTGTAGCTATTACCATGATTCGCTTTTTATCTGTGCCTTCTACTGCCGGTTTGACAGCAGGCTCCATTCCCAGGATAGGGAGGTCATATTTTTTTCTAAGGTCTTCAATAGCCACACTTGTAGCAGTATTGCAGGCTACAACGATTGCATCCACATCCTGTGCTATAAGAAATCTAGCTATTTCATCAGCATATCCTTTTATCTGCTCTGTGGTCTTAAGACCATAAGGAACATGTTCAGTATCTGCATAAAAGATATATTCATTATCTGGCAGTCTGTGATATGCCTCATGTAAGACACCCATTCCGCCTATTCCTGAATCAAATATTCCTATTCTCATATTTGCCTTCTTTCTCTTGTATTAAATAAAAATATGGTACGCTACCACTTTTATCTATATGATATACTATTTATATGAGTAGCGAAAAAATAGACGAACTTCAAAAACTTTATGATGATCCACGCGTAAGCGCTTTTCTCCAGGAAATCTGTGAGTACTATGCCACAAAAGAGGATTACACAGATTCTTCCTTTGAAGAAGAAATTGAGCCCGAGGATATTGTTGAACCAGTTTATATATTATTCTGCCTTCAGCAAAGAGAAGAGATTCTGGATACTTTTGCTTATATCAGCAAAAAATATCCTGCTCTTTCCAAATCCATTGCGCCTATTTATAATAAAATTCTTATCAATATGGATTATCAGTCACTACAAAGTGAGTGTGAGCATCAGCTTGTAAAAAGCTTTCCTCATACTGCTTCGGCTGAAATCTATGATAAGGTAGAAGCTCTTGGCAGATCAGCAGATTTAACTGATGCCATAGATAGTTTCTATTCATGGCTACAAACAAAAAAATAAAGGAGTACTATTATATGATGAACCCTATGGGTTTGTTCCAGCTTAAATCCCTATGGGATAAGTTTCAGGCAAACCATCCAAAATTTCCATTGTTTTTGACAGCACTTCAGAAAAACGGTATTAAGGAAGGCACGATTATTGATATAACAATTACTGAGCCAGACGGTGAAAAAATTCAATCAAACCTTAAAATTACCGCTTCTGATATGGAGCTTTTTGAGCAGTTAAAACAGCTTTCTCAAAACGCTCAGTAAAAATGTATATTGTCTAATATAAAGCCTTTTTTACATAATAGTAAAAAAGGCTTTTAGTTTGTTGTATTTATTGTTTTACTTCAAGATATTTCATAGAGCAATATAGCTGCTGTCCATTATACTCAACATAAGCCCAGTAGCCATCATCACTAACTCCAAGTCTTGTAACCTCTGTTCCCTTTACAATTGCAGTTACTATATAATCACTACTTTCTGTACTTGGGACCGATCTGAGATTTACGTCAGCTGTTGCTACTACTGTATCATTAGTCTCAGTATATCCACCTGGCAATGATACAGATACAGTCTGAGTCTCAGCGTCTTTTGTCCCAAATAACTTATCAAAAAAATTAGCTTTAAGAATAGCAGCTATTAGAATCAATATCAGTATTCCCGTGATGATTGAAGCTATTCTGACTATCTTTTCAGGACTGATGCTTCTTCTATGTCGTCTTTCACGCTCTTCCTCGTACTCTTCTTCATCGTCGTAATCATCATCTTCTTCATCATAGTCGTCATAATCGCGCCTATAATCTCTGTTATCCTGTACTGCATTTTCTACGACGTCTTCCTGTATCGGAGCTGTAATCTCATCTTGTACAGGATTTTCTGCAGCTTTTGCTGCCATCTCTGCTTCTTCTTTTGCCTTATTCTGAGCTTTTAGATATTCGTCACGCTCACTAGGGCTTAAAAAATTAAATGGATCTTCAATCTGAATATCTATTTCAGTATCGTTGTTTTCAGTTTTCTTTCTGTAATCATCAATGTTTAGTATTTTTTCTGCCAAGGTCTGTTCTCCTATAAGTAGCAGAGTCCCCTTATCTGCTTATTATGTATTTACAAATTGGGTTCCCTTTTGAAGAAAATTTTTCTTCATACTCCGTCATAACATTTCCTTCATTCATAACACTATCATTGTGCAGGTCATGTGTTACTGCATCCAGCTTCCAGCCTGCTGCGGGAGCTTCTTCAAGTGCAAAAGCAAATAAGTCTACGTTATCTGTCTTAAATTCTACCACACCATCTTTTTTCAGAATCTCATCATATCTTCTCAGAAACTCCCTTGAAGGAAGTCTTCTTTTTGCATGTCTGTCCTTTGGCCATGGGTCTGAGAAATTCAAATATATTCTATCTACTTCACCTTTGTCAAAAACTTCTGTTATTGTTTCAGCCTCCATTCTTATAAAGCACACATTTGGAAGCTGTCTTTCTTCCTGCTTTTGAATAGCTCTTAACAATACACTTGAGTACTTCTCTATTCCAATATAATTTACATCCGGGTTTAGTTCTGCAAGATCCATAATGAATCTTCCCTTACCCATTCCAATTTCTATGCGAATCGGATTGTCATTTCCAAAATGATCTTTCCAAATTCCTTTATGCTTTTCTGGATCAGTTACTGCAAACTTGCTGTCAGCAATTACTTCTCTTGATCCTGGTACATTTCTTAATCTCATCTAAAACATCCTATCTATTTATCTGTTGCTTCTATGTTTATTCATATAGTCTTTGATTATAATCTATTAATCGTTATTTGTAATTATCTATATTTAATTTAAATCGTTTAGCCTCTTTTTTACGTTTTTTCATTCTCTTTCTGACTTCTCTGCTATGAATAATGTGGTTGTGAATCAAAAAGGAATGTATTATTGCTATAAGTGATACGCTGACGGCAACCAGTAAAAGTACTCTGGCTATATACCTTACATTTATATATATAACATTATTTGTCGAAAACTGGTTTTCAGAAAGTTCGCCATTTCCTTCTTCCGAAGAGCTTCCTAAAGCTGTTGTAGACTGGCTCACTGTTTGTATTGTTGCACTTCCAACGTATTCGCCATTATATGTATAGGTTACTATTGCTATTGCTTTTTCCTTATCGCTATCGCTAACATCATAGGATATTGTTGATTCAGTATCCTCTATGGTTGCATTTGTCGGTAATATAATATAGTCGTCACTATCAAATTCTATTATTGCTGATGAATTTCCAAATATATCATTACTTGAACTGAAAAATGATGTATCCGTTGGTATATATGTCTCATCATTTTCTGATACATTTATTGCCTGAAAGTTATTAAAACCATAATCAAGCAAGGTAATCGTGTCTGTATATTGAGATGGAGCTTCATTTTTAAATACAATGCACACCAGCTTCATTCCATCTCTTTCGGCACAGGTTACAAGCGTTCGTCTGGCCTCATCTGTATATCCTGTTTTGCCACCAACAAGGCCTGTATATGAATATTCACCAGTCACCATTGCATGGGTATTTGTAATATAAAAATCATCTGGTTGAGTGCTTGTAGCTACAAAATGATATCTTGCTGTATTGGATATTCTACTTAATAGCTCGTTTGAGAAAAATTCGCTGGCAATAAGCGCCATGTCATACACACTGGTGTAATGATTATCATCATGTAATCCATTGGTGTTGGCAAAATGAGTATTGGTACAGCCCAACTCTTTGGCTTTTTCATTCATGAGCTCTACAAAATCGTCTATACTTCCACTAACATGCTCTGCTACTGCATTAGCCACTTCATTGGCAGATCCTACAAGGATGCCGTAAAGTGCTTCCTCCATAGTTATGGACTGTCCTTCATCCATACCAATATTAGAAGCTCCGGAAGGCAGGCTATGAACGGCCTCATATGAAAATGTCACTGTATCGCTAAGCGCTGCATTCTCTGATGCAAGAAGGCAGGTCATTATTTTAGTTGTGCTGGCAGGATATAATTGTTCATTTATGTTCTTGGCATAGAGAATAGTTCCTGTATTTATTTCCATTACAATGGCCGCTTCACTACTGACCTCTGGTCCATCAGGCCAGTTTTCAATTTCATTACTCTGTATTGGCAATGACTTTCTAGCTTCTGCTTCAGCAGCAAGCTCTTCTGAAGTCTGCGCATAGGAAACAGTGCCAAAAGCTGTAATACCTGTGATTACAGTTGACACCATGAATCCAGCAGATAAAATACCTGCAAATATTTTCTTAGCGCTTTTACCAAATTTCATTTCTTAGTAACTACTTTCTATCAGACTGCTTTTGAGCCTTTGTTTTCAATGCTTTTTGAATCTTGCTATGAGCTCTGGCTTTTTCCTGTCTGGCTTTTATCTCAGCAAGTTCCTCCTGATCGATAAATTTTGATGTTTTTACCACATATAATTTATCATCTTCAGCCTTTTTAATTCTAATCTTGGATTTCATAAATCCGTGCTTGTCACAATAGGATACGCTGATAAAGTGCTTACCATTTGGTGTAAACCATCTTATCTTTCTGCGCAGGTTTTTGTGGCAAAGATAGCACCTTGTGCTAATTACTTCCGGGTCTCCCAAAAGTTCTTCCTTTGTTTCAAATTCTCTGGAGATGTACTTGGCATAGTCGTCAAATACAATATGTATCTCCTGTCTTTTACTTTTGGGTGTAACAAAGCTATCGAAGGAATAGTTTTT
The DNA here is from genome assembly GCA_045646185.1 of Butyrivibrio sp. Lineage (GTDB taxonomy): Bacteria > Bacillota > Clostridia > Lachnospirales > Lachnospiraceae > Butyrivibrio. The sequence continues at coordinate 6,424 of JAZRKG010000033.1, read as the reverse complement.
TAGCGTAGAGCTTTTTACATTCCTAAATACTTCTGCAGTATACCTCGCATCTGTTATAGCTCTGTGAAAAACAAGTGATTTAGGTATATTCAACACGTCTATTGCGTGCTCTAAGCTTTTTCTTGACCTTCCATCTTCAAAAGAAAGGCTAAACAGCTTTTGTACATCATAAAAAGCAAGTGGACCATTAGACAACGGCTTCATATTGTAATATTCCATATTACGCTGAAACTCTGTCAGGTCCTGAGTCCCCCAGGTACAAAAAATAGAATCCTTTCCGCTCCATTCCAAAAAGTCTTTTGCAACTTTAACAAAAGGTTCTCCGCTTTGAAGATCATCCATATTTAAATGGATAAGGTCTTCAGTTATTTTATGCATTTCGTGATATACCTGAGGTCTAACCAGTCTGCTAAATTCTCCAATAGGCTCCATCTGCTCGTTTAGCTTCACAGCGCCTACTTCAACAATTTCAAAGGGCAGTTCTTTAATATCCTGCTCTCTGACAGAATTTCCCTGATTCCACTCCAGGTCAAAAACAATATAAGTACTCATAGTGAAATTATAAATTCTTTGCCCATGTTATGGCAAGGTCTGTCCAAATCTGGCATTCCTTTACATCTTCTGAGCCATTATCTGATAAGGTTAGTTCATTTGAAAGGGCGAGTCCATGACCGCCTACTGGAAATACATGCATCTCTGTGTTTATGTTGTTCTCTTTAAGTGCAGTTGCAAATAAAAGTGTATTTTCTACTGGTACACTTCCGTCTGTAAAAGTTGCCCAGATAAAAGTTTTAGGCACGTATTCATTTACCTGATTTTCAAGCGATACCTTTGATGAAAGCTCCTTCTCTTTTTCTCCAAGAAGATTTTCAAAGGATCCTCTATGCGCAAACTTTCCTGAAGTTATTACTGGATAGCCCAGTATAAGGCCATTTGGCTTTAATTCATTTACATCGTCTGCCACATAGCGACCTGCAAAGTCGTCATTGTGCCATTCGCAGCAATAGTTTGCTGCAAGATGTCCGCCTGCTGAAAAGCCCATGATCATGATCTTGTCTGTATCGATATGCCACTCTTTTGCATTATCTCTAAGTATCTTAAAGCATCTGGATACTTCACAAAGTGCTACAGGATATCTCGCCGGTGCACATGAATATCTGAGAATTGCTGTATGAAAACCTGCGGCCATAAATGCAAGTGCTATTGGTTCCGCTTCTCTGTCTGAAGTGTAAGCATATCCGCCACCAGGACAGATAAGTATCATAGGTCTTTTTTCTATAGCTATGCTATCTGTATAGTCCTGAATATATACGGTAAGCTTTGCATAATCCAGTGAACCATTTTCTTTTATTTTAAATTCCTTATAAATCATATGTTTAAACTCCCCTTTTTGTTTTTTGCTCCACTAATTATACACCGCCTGACGCCTGAAAGCACCTATTTCTAAGCTTTTTATATCATGGAAAAGAAAGAGAGATTTTCTTAAAAAAAAGCAGTCCTTTTACTTTCGTAAAAGAACTGCCCAATTTCATTATCATTTATAGAAGTGATGCAACACACTCATCTACATCTTTCATATTAGCTGTTGGCTCAAATCTAGCTACAACTTCGCCATTTCTATCTACAACGAATTTTGTAAAGTTCCACTTAATATTAGGATTGTTCTTGTAATCCTTATCAATCTTTTTGAGCATTACAGACATTGCTACTGCTGCAGGGCTCTTTCCAAAGCCCTCAAAGCCCTTCTGACTTTTAAGATATGTGTACAGAGCAAGCTCATTTTCTCCATTAACGTCAGACTTTTTCATCTGTGGGAACTGTGTGTTGTACTTGAGAGTGCAGAATTCATGAATCTCTTCATCGGTTCCTGGTGTCTGACCTGCAAACTGGTTGCAAGGAATATCAAGAATCTCTAATCCTTTTTCATGATATTTCTCATACATCTCTTCGATTTCTTTATACTGTGGAGTGAAGCCGCAGCCTGTAGCTGTGTTTACTACCAGCACAACCTTGCCTTCAAAATCCTTCATGTTAACTTCTTCGCCCTTTGTATTTGTTACGCTATAATCATAAAATCCCATGTTCTATCCTCCTATGAATACTTTACGACAACAGTTATATTTTCTTGATTTAATAAAATTATATTGCGTACAATCTAAGATGTCAACACTTTTTTTATTTATATATTCTCACCGTAACAAAGAGTCGTCCTTTCCGTGTATTTCCTTTTATTCCATCATATATAAATTTACCATGGCCTCTGACTGATACCTTTGCTCCAACCTTTAAATCATATCCTCCGCTATAGGCACTTCTTCCGTCTATGAATACCTGCTCAGCTGCTATGAGCTCGCTGGCCGCAGACCTGGACAATTTATATACAAATGCAAGAATTGCATCGAGTCTTTCGGATGCAACGCTGCCTTCTATTACGTCAAATTGATTTTGAAGATTGCACTCTGACGGTAAGACTTCTTCACATTTTACAGAGGTATGCTTTATTCTTATCAGTTCTTTACAGATAATCGGTGCAATATCTTTAATAACATATATATATGCTTCGTTTTCACTACACAGAATATCGCCTGTCATATTCCTTTCAATTCCTAGGTTCATCAGCGCTCCAAGGTAATCTCTATGATTTAGGTCGTCTGCAAACTTCGCATTTACAGGTGTTATTTTTATACATGAAATTATTTCCGGAGATTCATTCTGTGCTAATAAAAAGGTTTCTGCATCCAGATATGTTGGTAAAAAACATACTACGTTCCTGTCTGCATCTTCTCTTCCACCATATACGTAATAAGTAGCGCCGTTAAAGGCAGCCGGTTTACCTGATTGTCCCATTGCTCCAGTAACTTCGTAAAACATAGCCAGCTCCGAGGCTGATAAGAAATTCGTATTTGTCACGTAATTATTAAAATAGGCTTTTTCAGAAAGTTCTCTTACTCTTCCCAAAAGTAACTTTTTATCATCCATTTTTGTTTATTCCTTGATTATATTATCAATAATAATTATAATTAGCCTGTTGTTATAAAACAAATTTATAATGGAAAAGGGAGTTTTTAGTATGAAAGAAACAACAAAATTAGGGATTTCAGTAACTTTGTTTGCAACTCTTATCTATGTTGCAGGCTCAATTAGTTTATTAGCAATGCTTGCTCTTATAGTTTACGCAGCACTGATGGAGGAGTCTCCATTTCTTAAGACTGTAGTTAAAGAAGCTTCAGCTGTAGCCATCATTTATGGTTTCGTTGATCTTGTTAGAACAATCATTTATCCTTTCATTGATTACAAGTTCTCAAACGTAATCAGTGCATTGATTTCTATTATGTTCCTTGTTTGCGCTATCATGGCATTTATGGGCAACACATTTACAGGTGCAAAGAGCACTCAGAATCCTGGTGTTAATTACTATAACAATCCTGCTGCAAACATGCAGCAGCCAGTTCAGGGCAATGCTCCTGTTAATCCTCAGATGCAGCCAACTTCTGCTGTAGCAAATGCTGAAAATCAGGCAGTATGTCCTAAATGCGGACAGCCTTATGCTCCTGGAACAGTATTCTGCACAACATGTGGCAACAAGCTTGATTAATTAGATTTTAATTGCGCAAAGAGGTCTTATCATTATTTGATAAGACCTCTTTTTTATTACTTTGTTCCTTATTTACATTAATTCATACAAACTTATAGCATTAGCAATTAGTCTGTAGTATTTCATATTTTCCTGGTTCCAGGCCACTAGTTTTTGTGTGGCTTCGATACTTAAAATAAACTCTATGCCATTTTTGTCTTTCATATGAAACTGCATTGCTGATAATGTTTTTTGTTTTTCAAATTTCTCGTATACTTCTGGAATTCTGTTTGCAAAAAATGAAATGTTATTTAGTACCAGAACTCCTCTATCAGAAAACTTTGCAAGATACGCTTCATTACTCAGGTAATCTGCATTTTCCTGCAATATTTCAAAACCAGGTTCTTTATCTCCTGCAATTCCCATTATCTGATGCTCTGGCCCTGCATAGAGGACTACTCTGTCAAATCGCATATATCCGCATATATCATCAAGTAGTTTTTGAAGTTCGTAATTTGATGAGTTAAGAAGCCTATCATAAACAGTACAAACAGCATTACTAGCTGTCATGTCTCCTCTTGAGTAGCTTGTTGCTGTAACGTCTTTTTTATTTGTTTCCTGAATTTCTGCCAGGCTATCATGTTTTTGGGCATCATAAATTATATATCTGTCTTTTCCTTTACTCTTTGCAAGGTACAGTGCATAGTCTGCAAGAGTAAGAATATCATTGTAGTTATCTGCATCCTTTGGATAGGAAGCACAACCTATTGATAGCGAAACCTGTGGACCAGCACTTGTTGGAGGATACTCCATGTGTATGGCATTTTTCATGCCTCTTAGGTATTCTCTGCTTTTCTCCATGTTATCAATTTCTGAAAAGATAACGAGAAATTCATCGCCGCCGATTCTTCCAGTCAAACTGTTTGGCCCTGCTTCTCTTTCAATTATCTGAGCAACCTTTTTTAACACTTCATCACCCTTTTGATGTCCAAAGGTGTCATTAACTGCTTTAAAATGGTCCACATCAATAATAGCTATTGTCGTATTTGGAATCTTTTTCGTATTTATTTTATTGATAGCAAGCTTTGTTATCTCTGCCTTATTCAAAACGCCTGTAAGATAATCTATTTCAGGCAGCTTCATGGCATAGCCTTTTTCTCCATCAATTATTTCGTGAATATAACCACAGGCTTTTATATTTCCATCATCTAATGTGTAGGAAGCAACTTTTACTAATATAGAAGAATCTTTTTCACTATCCTCAAGAATATTTCCTGAATTGACAATGATTGAGTTATAGCCTGAGCCAGAGCTCATAGTCATCATAAAGGTGCTTATTTTTATCTGCATTTCTGCATCAGCATTTTTTAATAGCCTGTGCTCAAACTCTTCTCTGCTTATTTCCTGAGTTAATTGCAAGCTCTTATGCGCTGTAATAATCTTTATTCCATCATTTCTAGCGTCATATTCAAAATAAGTATCACCATATATTTCAAGTATGTAGGTGATCATCAGTAAGTTGTTTTCATAGAAATTAAATAAATGTTTTATATCCTCAAATCTCTGAATCTCAACAGTGCAGTCTTCCTCAGTCAGCTCAATGATCTGAACCACGCACCAATGACTATTGCCCGCTGTGTCAATAAGTCTAAGTGGGAACAGCCCCATATCATTGTTTTCCATCTGTTCTTCCAGAATCTTTAGGTCATCTTTATTAGCAATCTGGTCAAACGGATAGTAAAACCTATCGCCCATAAATGCATAGAAAGCTGAATTTGCTGAATAGGCAATATCGTAGGTTCCGCGTTTAAATTTTAAAATGTAAGACTGATTCATCTTCATAGAGCTTCTCACCACTTGCGTCTACATTTGTCTACACTTCCATAATTTTACTATATCAAAATAATGATTATTTATGTGGGAAATTTTTGTAAATTTTATATATATACTTAAAATGTTTTAGATAAAAAACTTGACATATAAATTTACTTTGATATTATTTAATTAAAATATTTTTATTAAAAGTATTTGTATAAATTCTTTTAAGTATTTTCAAATGCTTTTTTCATCTTTTAGGAGGAGAATGTAATGAATTTCGAAGAATTAAAAGAAGTTATCGTAGACACTCTTGGCTGTGACGAGGATAAAGTTACAGAAAACGCTAACCTTATGGAGGATCTTGAAGCTGATTCTCTTGATATTGTTGAGCTTCACATGGCATTAGAGGAAAAGACAGGTCAGACTATTCCTGACGAAGACCTTGCAAAGCTTGCAACTGTTAAGGATATTCTTACATATATGTCTGCTCATGCAGCATAAAGCCACTTAAGTGTTCCTATTTTAATATCTTAGGAACACTTAAAATTTAGGAGGATTTATTTTAAATGAAATCCAGTAGTTCTATTACAAAATTTGTGCAAGACGCTCGTAGAAATACTTCTTTTTCTACTTTGGTAAAAAAAGATATTTCAAAATCTGCAGCTCCCAGCATTTTGAATCCAGAATTCATCGATTGCCCTAAATGTAAACGCAGAGCTTTTAAACATACCTGGGAAAAAAATCTCTTCGTATGTCCAAACTGTGGTCAATACAAACCTATCGGCGGATATTACAGACTTTCTCTTATTCTGGATACAGGGACTTTTAATGAAATGGATTATGACCTTACTGCCAATAACCCCATTGATTTTCCTGGATATGAGGAAAAGGTGCTTGGTCAGGAAAAAAAGTCAGGTCTTAAAGAAGCAGTTATTACTGCTACGGGTAAAATAGGTGGAATTCCAGTAGTTACGGTTGTTCTGGACAGCCGTTTTTTTATGGGAAGTATGAGTACTATTGTTGGCGAAAAGG
>JAZRKG010000032.1:0-20319 GCA_045646185.1 Butyrivibrio sp. | reverse complement strand
CAACGCCCATGATAACACCTGCCAGAAGAACTCCAAGCATAACAGCTGTTACGCTAGACTTGAAATCCATATCAAGGATACTTGCTGCCAGTGTTCCTGTCCAGGCACCTGTTCCAGGTACCGGTATTCCCACAAATAACAGAAGTGCCAGGAATAATCCTCTTCCAGCCTTCTCCTGAAGCTTTTTACCGCCTTTTTCACCCTTTTCAAGGCAGAAAGTAAAGAACTTTCCGATAACAGGCTTATCTGCACCCCATTCAAGTACCTTTCTTGCAAAGAAATAAATGATAGGTACAGGTATCATGTTTCCAATTACACAAATGATATATGACTGTAAAAGAGGAAGCTGCATACCCTGTGAAATAGGAATAGCACCTCTAAGCTCTACCAGAGGAACCATTGATACAAAGAAAATAATCAGGTATTTTTTTAACATAATAATCTCCATAATGCGGCCTGACCGCGTATAATCTTATTTTTGGTACAACAGAGGCTATTATACCAAATAGATATAGAATGATGCAACTAATTGCAGAGCATTACGTTTTGCACCTCTAAATACCTTTAATAATCTTCAATCTATTACTTGATATATTCCTTTAGAGCTTTAATAAGCTCGTCCATCTCTTCATCAGTTCCTATGCTGATTCGCAGATAATCGCTGATTCTGTCTTTATTCCAATGGCGAACGTAGATGCCTTTTGCCTTAAGCATTTCAAACAGTTCATCTCCGGAATATTTTTCATGCTTTGCAAAAATAAAGTTACTCATGGAATCCGGAAACTCAAAGCCCAGGCTCTTTAATTCATCCTTTGTTCGCTCTCTTGTGGCAATTATCTTCTTAACTGTAGCTTCAAAATATTCCCTATCCTCAATGGATGCCGCCCCAGCCTCAATTGAGGGGCGGTTCATTGTGTATGAGTTAAAAGAGAACTTGCAGTCCTGAAGGTATTTGATAAGCTTCTTTGAACCAAAAGCAAAGCCTATACGCATTCCAGCCATTGCTCTTGATTTGGAGAAGGTCTGAACCACCAAAAGGTTGTCATACTTATCAATAAGTGGCAAAACGCTTTTTCCACCAAAATCAATATATGCTTCATCAATAATAACAACTGTATCTTTATTAGCCTTTATTATTTCTTCTATGTCTGAAACATCTTCCAATACACCTGTTGGAGCATTTGGATTTGGGAAAATAATTCCGCCATTTTTCTGGAAATAGTCTTCTTTTTTTATTCTAAAATTCTCATCCAATGGCAACTGCTTATATGGAATGTGATAGAGCTCTGCCCACACGTCATAAAAAGAATAGGTTATGTCTGGAAATAAAATAGGCTCCTTAGAGTTAAAAAAAGTCAAAAAAGACATGGAAATAACATCATCAGACCCAACGCCCACAAAAACCTGATCCTTTGAAACCTTGTAATAATCCGCAATAGCACTTACAAGCTTCTCAGCCTCAGGATCCGGATACAATCGAAGTGTATCATAATCAAATTTCTCTATCACTTCCCTGACCTTTGGTGCAGGTGGATAAGGACATTCGTTTGTATTTAGTTTTATAACTTTATTTTTTGGCTGTTCTCCCGGTACGTATGGAACAACCTTTCTTACATATTCTTCCCAGCTCATTCGTATTTACTCCTTAAAAAAGTGGTGTCCGCAATTCACTTTAATACGGTACACCACTAAATTATATAAAGCTATGGTTTTAAAAGCAAGTTAATATTTAATCCACTAATTCGCCTTCGTAAAATACTGCCTGTTCCTCATTTCCAATTTGCCTGTAACAGGAAGCCAGCTTTCTAACAGGCATCACTGTACCCTTTCTGATATCAATGATTGGCTCAGTTTCATAGGCAGCATTATAATACCAGATAATGGCTTCTTCTATTTCTCCCCTGTTTTCATAATAATTTCCAAGCTCATAGCATACCTCACTTGAGCTTTCTGAAGCCACATCCTTTAAGGCAAATTTTAAAAGTTCTTCGCTATCATTTTTAAGAATTGCAATATGTACAAGAATAACACTTGATTGTTTTACTTCATCGATGCTCCTGCTTTCATCCTCAATTGCTTCTTTAAAGAAGCTTTCAGCCTGATAGAAATCTTCATCCTCTCCAGCCATCATCAGCTCTCTGGCATACATATTTAACATTCTTGATGAAACCGGTTCGCCATTTTCCACTTGTTTTCTAAAAATGCGCAGATCACGACCTGCGTGATTTTCAGCAGGATGATGCAGTATTTCTATATCACTGTCAAAAACAACAGGATTTAATCTGACTCTTTCATGGATTCTGTCTTCCCATACAAAATTACGGATTCTTTTATATAACTTTGGTCTGTATTCCTTATCATAGTTATAGACTGTCTGATAAGCCAGCTGATTGCAATAATACATCTGAACTATATCAACTTCCGGATTATCATCCAAAGCTCTTTTTACCAACTCAAATCTCTCAATATTTTCTTTGTCTATTTCTTCATCTGCATCAGCTGAATATATATAATCGCCTGTGGCTTTTGAAAAAGCAAAATTTCTTGCAGCAGAAAAATCATCGCACCATTCAAAATCATATATTTTTGCATTAAAAGAAGCAGCTATTTCCTTTGTCTTATCTGTCGAACCGGTATCCACAATTACAATCTCATCGGCAATAGTTTTTAAACAATTAAGACAGTCCGCCAATCGTTTTTCCTCATTTTTGACTATCATGCATACGCTAATAGTTGGCATCTTTACGTTTCCTCCATGCTAAAATGACAACATTTGAATACCGCAGTGTTAGATGTTAAAATGTAGCTGTTTGAAGATTTTCTGTGTGCAATCATCATCTGAATATAGTTTATCTTTTAACATTATACCACGCAATCAACTGGAGATTACATACTAAAATGCATAAGTTTAATATAAATGGCAAAAAAATATTAAAAAGCGTCTTTACCTTATTTATTCCATTGGAACTGATTTTTTTAAATGGTTGCAGCGAGCAGAAAAGGACTCCCGTCATAGTCGACTATTCAAGCCCATCTTCAGTCCTATCTGCCATGGAATCCAGAAATAGTGCCTATTCCAATGGTGATACCGCAGATGCCGATGAATTGGGCTCTTTGGATGTTTTTGACCCTTCTACTGCTATTCGCAGTTCTGAAATAATAGTTACTGATGATGAACTAAGCACTGTCGCCGAGAGCATGCAGGTACAATATAACACTCAGACCGGACTCAGTGTTCCAACTTATGTTACTGAAATTGATGGGTTATATTTCATTGTAGATTGTTATCACAATCAGATAATATATTCAGATAGCCTTGATACCTACCTTCCCAGCTGGTGTGTTTTAACCGATTCTGTAACTCAGGCTCACACAATTGCCAGTGACGGTGATGTTTATCTTGTGGATGACACTGAAAACAATCGTGTTCTTGTATTTGAAAAATATGACGGTAAATTTATAAATACTCAGGTGTTTAATGATATTGGTACCAGACCTCATTACACTATTTATGATGAATGGACAGATACCTTTTACACCTGGAGCTCAACAACCGGTGAGTTGTACTGCTTTAGACATGGCACGGACGATACTCAGATGTATCTTTCAGAAATTCGTTCCATCGAATCTCTAAACGGTACTTACGTAAGATCTTTTACAATAGTAGGCGACTATATCTACTTTGTTTCAGGTGTATCCTCTACAGGACTTGCTCCTACCATACTATGTTGTGAGCTCGAGACTCTTAACGTACTTGCAGAGTACTCTGTTCCTGATTCTCTGGCAGGTATGATACAGATTACACCTATTCAGGATTATTTTTACATTACAATATCAACTGATATCACCGGAAGTCAGGACGCTGCCACTATTATAAGGACCACCAATCTAAACAATCTTACCACTGGAGATTATGAAGATATCTATAGTACGTATTTTGTTGGCGGTGGAACACCTTACTATATTTCCAATGTAGGCGATACATATTATCTTACTGAACACAGGCTCTCAGATCATGCTGTCTGGAGCTTTAATGTTGCTGACAATGAAATTACGAATGTAACAGCCATTTACTGATTTTTATCATATAAGTTCGAGGTTAATAACTATGAATTCAACCAAAAAAGATTCTACTGCTTTAAAAATTGTTATTTTATCCCTATTAGCAGGTTTATTAATTGCCATAGCCCAGGGAAACAGCTTTTTAGCAAATTCAGGTCACGGCAATCACGTTTTTGCCATGATACTTCTTATTACAATTTTTCTCGGAATATTCTGCCACCAGGCCTTCAACCACAAGCTGGACTCTGAATCAACCAACCTTTGGATTGCCCTGTTTGGCATTCTTACAAGGTCATTCTACGTTTTAATGGCTGACATATCATACCTTCAAAATGACGCCGGTACTTTTACAGGATATGGCACAGATACGGTAAACGACGGTCACCTTGGCTATATAGAATATCTGTACAAATTCAAAGCAATGCCAAACATGGACCCTTATGAACACTTTGGCTACTACCATCCACCTCTTCACCACATCATTGAAGCTATATGGCTTACCCTGCAACGCTTTATCGGCGTAAATGAAGAGCTTGCCTTTGAAAATCTTCAGGTGCCAACGCTTATCTATTCCTGCCTTTGCATTGCTGTAATGTACAAAATCCTTAAGCTGACTACTTTAAACAAAAAATACTATCCGGCAGGCCTTCTGCTTATAGCCTTTCATCCAAGAATGATGGTACTTGCAGGCTCCATAAACAATGACACTCTGGCACTGCTGCTTCTTATGTGTACTATTTGGCGCACAATAGAATGGCTTCATAACAAAACCTTCAAAAATATTATTTTAATTGCACTATCATTAGGCTTTGGAATGATTTCAAAACTAAACGTTGCAATATGTGCTTTTTCAATAGCAATTTTGTTCCTTATAAGCCTGATAAAATACATAAAGCAGGGAAATCTCGTAAATACAAGGATGCTCTTTTTACAGTACATAGTTTTCGGTGTAATCTGCGTACCAATTGGACTCTCCTACATCGTCAGAAACCTTGTTTTGTTTGGTGAAAAACCTGGTATCCCATCTCCAGCCATGGTATTTAGTGATTCAACCATGTATACCGGAGATTACTCCATATGGTCAATTATCGGCTGGCCTTCAGACTGGAAGCTTACATGGCCATTTCATGGTACAAGCGCAGCTTATGAGCACAACACCTGGGTCATCCTGTTCAAGACATCTCTTTTTGCAGAGGAGTTTCCTGCAGGTTTAAATGACTACGTTTTGTCAGTAGCACAGATTGCTTACCTTGGCGCCATATTTGCCGGAATATTTGCAGGACTCTTTGCTTTGGCGCATATGATATACAGATTAGTCAAAAACAATAATATAACCCCCGTTATCCATAAAGGGGTTGTCCTGTCTGTAAATGAAAGCAAGGAAATCAATTCTGAAACAAACCTTTTCATGCTTATAACCTTTGTATTTATGCTGATAAGCTATAGCCTGTTTATTTTTAAATATCCATTTACCTGTAGTAGTGATTTCAGATATATGGTCGCTTGCCTTATTTTCACTTCCATAGGTTACGCACAGATGCAGACCACACTCAAAAAATGGGCACCTTGCAAATATCTTTTATTCCTTGCCAATTTTGCCCTTGCCTGTGCTCTTATCGGATCAAATGTAGTATTCCTTTTCTGGAATGTCATTTAAAATAAAAGCTCCCAGAGTGTTATTCCTATGAATAATTCTCTGGGAGTTTTATATTGTTCTTTTTATCTTTTTGCAGTTAACTGTTTCATCATGGCCACATCGCTGTTTTGACAAGCCTCAGGATTATATCTGGCTTTTTCATACAGCCTGTGAATCTGTGCAAAAGAGTCTTCACTATTATCCACATCGTATCTATCTGACGCATCTTCTTTTCCACCAGCTGCAATTTCCAGCTCCTTAGGCGTGTGATAATCTCTAATGTCATCAGAATGTGGCATTGCTTTAATAAACTTAAAGTACATTCGCCTTATCTTCATATCAGCAGAAGTTGCAAAAAAAGGAATCCTGGACTCATTATACTTTTTGTTTTTCTGTATTTTCTCTTTTTCTTCCCTGGGATTCAAGCTCTCAGTTTTATCTCTGGAAGCCTTTTTACCTGACATATTAAAGCGTTCATAAAAAGCAATCGCTATTTTATAAACCAGATAAATCAAGATCAGCACAGCAGCAAAATACAAAACCACCGTCATGGCCTGCCAGAACGCATCCAGAAATTTGTTGTCCTTTTGCGGAACGCTCTGCAACAAGTCTGAATAATCGATAGCCTCCTGCTTTGTTGTCTCCTCATAAACTGCTTCATCAACCTCTTTTGGCAAAAAAGAAAACAGCCAGGTCAAAAAAGCAATTAATCCGCTTCGCATTGCCTGATATATCTTATCACCATAATCTGCCAAAATGGCCATTCCAGCCATGACACAGGTTATGATCACAGAAATAACCATCATTATGCGGTTAGTGCCCTTAATCTTGTCGTAAGGCACCATATTTTGACCTTTAAGAATCAGATAATGACGCTGCATATTTAGCTCATTATACAAAAGAACTGACAACAAAGCTGTAACGACCACAAACAGAAGCGCCACCGGATATATTCTTTTATTCCCTGTAAAAAAACCTATCACATACAGCGCAACATAATAAAAAATAATCTGAAGCTTTGGCAGTGCAATAATATTGTCCGTCATATAGCCATAATATGACAAAAGAACGCAGATGATTCCTACTGCAATCTTTGGCTCGGCGCCAATTGCAAACTGGGACAAAAACACTAAAAGCGCAAGAGATATAACTCTTCCTAAAGTATACATAAACAGCTTTCCGCTATTTACAAAGAGCGTATCATTTAAAATAACAAACGCTACCAATGCCAGATTTCCAATCGCAAGCTCTACCGTACCGTCCAGATAATAGGTCTCGATCATCCAAACCAGCATGTAGGTCATACATATATTATTTAGGATTTTTAATACATCAATCTTGGTTATCTGCATAGTTTACTCGTGAAGTACTTTGATAAAATCAATATTGTCATACCCTTTAAGCTTTATTTCCATACTCTTTGTAAGAGGAATAAGCCATTTTATGGTGCCACTTTCAGCTGCAAGCCTGCTGGCCGCCTCTGCATTTTCACGCCTCTGGCTGCTGGAAATAATAACATAAGTTACATTTTCATTTTTCTTATAAATCTCTTTTTCTATTATTTCTTCAAAAGAGCTTTTTTCCTTTTCCAGGTCTATTCCGGAAAGAGCCTGCATAATATTTGTCAGATGTCCGATTGATGCTCCTTCTTCTACTGCCACATTCTCATCTCTTATAATGTCGGAGCCGTTGGAAATCACACCAACCGGAATATGATCATTTATAAGCTCAGTAACAATTGTTGCCGTAAGCCTTATGCAATCTTCAATGATCTCTGTTTCATACAAAATTGCCGGTTCTTCAACGTTTAGCAATATCACAACCTGCTGCCCTGAGGTGTGATCATGGAGATTAACTTTAAGCGCCCCGGTTCTGGCACTTGCCTTCCAGTTCACATCCGACATAGGGTCCGTTGTGGTATACTCTCTTATTCCTCTAAAGGTAAATGGATCTTCATATAAGCTGTGCTTTGAGAGCACATCCCCCATCAGCTGCTTGTACACAATATCAATCTGTTCACCAGATAAAAGCTTTGGATACACATACAGACTTGTATGCTGCGCAAGCTCCATATAATAAACAGAACTGCTGAACAAATCTGCTGCTGAGAGGCTTGTTGCAAGGATTGTATAGTAGCCTCTCTTTTCACAGGTGATATGAAGCTTTCTGGTAAGTCTTTCGTAGAAACGAATACTAAACACATCATTTATTGTTGTACGGTCTGATACTGTCATATTGGAAGCATCAGTAAAGTTTAGTCCATTCCTGGTCTGGAATCTGGCCTGAAGAATATGCAGTGGCAGAAAGTTCCTATTGGTAATCTCTTCCTCAAGTCTTGCTTCTTTGCCTTCCACAACAGGCTCAGACTGGAATGTAAGCTTTACCTGCAAATCTTTGTTCCAATATTTTTTGTACAACCTTTTTTCCAGAAAAAAAAGTATTACCAGGCCTATTGGTATCAAAAATATTGGCATATTATTTGTTAAACTCCTCTGTTGGAACAGGAACCTGCTCTAGTATACTTTCAATCACTGCCTTTGCACCATTTGTACTTCCATAGCCCCTTGATAATACTAATCTGTGAGCAAGAACAGGCACTGCCAGCTTTTTAATATCTTCCGGAACCACATAGTCCCTTCCCTCAGAAAGGGCATATACCTGCACGCATCTATACAATGCCAAAGTCCCGCGCGGACTAACGCCTGAGAGCACATCATCTCTTGAACGTGTTGCGGCTACTACGTTTGCGATATAACCCTTCAAAGCATCATGAACATTGACTTTCATGGATTCTTTTCTTATTTCCAATATATCTTCAGCACTTACCACGGGCTGTAAACTATCCAGAACAGATACAGTCCCTTTTTCAAAACGCTCCATGATTTTTATTTCCTGCTCCACATCTGGCATTCCAACTGACAGTTTCATGATAAATCTGTCCAGCTGAGCTTCAGGAAGCGGAAAAGTGCCAGATGTCTCAATAGGATTCTGAGTAGCGATTACAAAAAAAGGCTCCTGGAGCTTTCTGGTTACACCATCAAGTGTAACCTGCCTTTCCTCCATACACTCCAAAAGTCCTGACTGTGTACGAGGTGTTGCCCTGTTTATCTCATCTGCCAAAAGAATATTGCAGAAAACCGGTCCTTTATTAAATACAAACTCACCCTTATTCATCTGATAAACATTCAGTCCTGTAATATCTGATGGTAAAAGGTCCGGAGTAAACTGAATGCGATTGTATGATACGTCGACCGACCTGGCCAGAGACTTGGCAAGAACTGTCTTTCCTGTACCCGGAGCATCCTCCAAAAGCACATGGCCTCCAGCTATAAATGCAGTAAGAACAAGCTTTATAGTCTCATCCTTACCAATAATAACTTTCCCTATATTGTCCTTAATACTATTTATCTTAGCTTTGCTATCCATACCATTCCTCCAAATACTCCCATCTCTTGAAAAGACTCACTTAATGAGGTCTCATAACTGATTATCCTACAAAAAAATCCTAATGCAAAGCAAATATTTTGTGTCTGCTTCACATTAGGATTATTATTTCAATAAATTAGTCTATATCGTCAGCTTCACCAACTGGCTTTCCACCAGTAGCAAGCCACTTAAGATAAGCATTGATAAATGGATCAAGCTCACCATCCAGAACGCCATCTGCATTAGATGACTTCTCACCTGTACGTGTATCATTAACCATTGTATATGGCTGAAGTACATATGAACGAATCTGGCTACCCCATGCGTTATCCTTAACTTCTCCACGGATACCATCAAGCTTTGCCTGATTCTCTTCTTCCTTGAGCATTACCAGCTTGGCCTTCAGCATCTGCATAGCCTTGTCCTTGTTCTGGAACTGTGAACGCTCATTCTGACAAGCAACAACTACGCCTGTAGGAATATGTGTAATACGAACAGCTGAAGATGTCTTGTTGATGTGCTGTCCACCTGCACCAGATGAACGATATGTATCAACTCTTAAATCTTCTGGTCTGATCTCAATATCAACGTCCTCTTCAATATCTGGCATAACATCCATTGATACAAAGGAAGTCTGTCTCTTACCCTGAGCATTGAATGGGCTGATACGAACAAGACGATGTACACCTTTTTCAGATTTCAAATAACCATAAGCATTTGTTCCGTTTACCTGGAATGTAATTGACTTAATTCCAGCTTCATCGCCATCAAGAGTATCAAGAACCTCAACAGAGAATCCCTTACGCTCTGCCCATCTTGTGTACATACGATACAGCATACTGCACCAGTCGCAAGCCTCTGTACCACCTGCACCAGCATTCAGACGAAGAATAGCATTATCCTTATCATATTCTCCACTTAAAAGATTGCTGATACGGATATCTTCAAGCATTGTCTCGAACTCATCGAGCTCTGCTCTGATTTCAGCAGCCATGTCATCATCGTCAACGCCTTCTGCATTCTGCATATCGATAAGACCAATGATGTCATCATACTGTCCATGGAGTTTCTCCATGTTTTCAACTAAATCCTGCATGGTTCTAAGATCTTTAGTCTTCTTATTAGCCTTTTCTGCGTTGTCCCAGAAGGTTGGCTCTTCCATTTCACGATTTAACTCTTCAATAATCTTCTTCTTATTCTCCAGATCCAGAGAAGCTGTAACCTCATCCAATGTTCCTCTAAGGTTCTGCAGCTCAACCTTCATCTGATCAAGTATTACCATTACAACATCCTACTTTCTAACTATCGCTTACAATATCTTTTAATTTTTATCCCAAATACATTCCCTTTGGAAAAAAAGTCTTATCCATCGAATCTTCCATGGCAGTTCTTATACTTCTTGCCACTGCCACATGGACATGGATCATTAGGATAAACCTTTGCTTCCATCTTCTTAACAGGAGCCTTGGCAACAGAATCGTCCTTGTTGGTTCCTGTAACCTTTGCAACCTGCTCACGCTCAACCTTTTCCTGAATACGAACATGGAACAGAAGTCTTACTGTGTCTTCCTTGATGTTCTTGGTCATTTCATCAAACATTTCATATCCGGAAAGCTTGTACTCTACAAGAGGATCTCTCTGGCCATAAGCCTGAAGTCCAATACCCTGACGGAGCTGGTCCATATCATCAATGTGATCCATCCACTTACGGTCAATAACCTTAAGCAAAAGAACACGCTCGATTTCTCTGATTGTCTCTGGCTCAGGGAACTCTGTTTCCTTCTCTTCGTAGAGCTTTACAGCTTCTTCCTTGAGCTGCTGAATAGCGCCAGCCTTTGTAAGCTTGTTTAATCTTCCTCTTGTAACCTTCTGAATAGGTACTGTTGGAAGCAGAAGCTCGTTAAGCTCGGCAAGATTCCACTCGTTGGCATCTGTAACTTCACCAACTACAGTCTCAACACTATCTTCAACAATATCTGTAATCATCTTGTAGATAGTATCGCGCATGCTCTCTCCATCAAGAACCTTACGACGCTCCTCGTAGATGATTTCTCTCTGTTCATTCATAACCTGGTCATACTCGAGAAGGTTCTTTCTGATACCATAGTTATTATCTTCAATCTTCTTCTGAGCTGACTCAATTGCCTTTGAAAGAGCTTTATGCTCAATCTCCTGACCTTCTGGAATACCAAGAGAATTAAACATAGAAATAAGTCTCTCAGAACCAAACAGTCTCATCAGGTTATCTTCAAGTGAAATATAGAACTTGGATTCACCAGGATCTCCCTGACGACCGGCACGTCCACGAAGCTGATTATCAATACGTCTGCTTTCATGACGCTCTGTACCAATTATCTTAAGTCCGCCAGCTGCTCTTGACTCTTCATCAAGCTTAATATCAGTACCACGACCAGCCATGTTTGTGGCGATTGTAACTGCACCATGCTTACCGGCATCTGCAACAATCTCAGCCTCGAGCTCGTGGAACTTTGCATTAAGTACGTTATGCTGAATGCCACGCTTTTTAAGCATCTTACTAAGCTCTTCTGATGACTCAATTGTAATAGTACCAACCAGTACAGGCTGTCCTTTTTCATGAGCGCTGACTACTGCATCGCAAATAGCATTGAGCTTTTCTTTCTTGGTCTTATATACAGCATCCTGATGGTCAATACGGATAACAGGCTCATTTGTAGGAATAGTAATAACGTCCATTCCATAAATATCTCTGAACTCACGCTCTTCTGTAAGAGCAGTACCAGTCATACCACACTTTTTATCAAACTTATTAAAGAAGTTCTGGAAAGTAATAGTAGCAAGAGTCTTACTCTCACGCTTTACCTTAACATGCTCCTTTGCCTCAATAGCCTGATGAAGACCATCTGAATAACGTCTACCAGGCATAACACGTCCGGTAAACTCATCAACGATAAGAACTTCATCATCCTTAACGATATAATCGTGATCCTTCTGCATAAGGTTATTTGCACGAAGAGCAAGAATAATATTATGCTGGATCTCAAGGTTTTCAGAATCCGCAAGGTTATTTATTCTAAAGAATTTCTCGACCTTGGCAACACCTGCTTCTGTAAGGTTAACGAGCTTATCCTTTTCATTAACGATGAAATCGCCTGTCTCTTCTCTCTCAATACCCATGATGGCATCCATCTTGGAAAGAGATTCAACATCCTCACCACGTGTCATCTGCTTGGCAAGAATATCGCAGGCCTCATATAATTTAGTAGACTTATCACTCTGTCCGGAAATAATAAGAGGTGTACGAGCTTCATCAATAAGGATTGAGTCCACCTCATCGATGATGGCATAGTTAAGGCCTCTAAGAACGCACTGTTCCTTATAAACGGCCATATTATCACGAAGATAATCAAAACCAAGCTCATTGTTTGTAACATAAGTAATGTCGCAATTATAAGCCTCTTTTCTCTCTTCTGAAGTCATGCTGTTAAGAACACAGCCAACTGTCAGGCCCAGGAATCTGTGAATCTGTCCCATCTGGTCTGAGTCACGCTTTGCAAGGTAATCGTTTACAGTTACTACGCATACGCCCTTACCTTCAAGTGCATTAAGATATGATGGAAGTGTAGCTACAAGAGTCTTACCTTCACCAGTTCTCATCTCAGCGATACGTCCCTGATGCAGAATAATACCACCAATAAGCTGCACTCTAAAGTGCTCCATATTAAGAACTCGCTTACCAGCTTCTCTTACTACTGCATAAGCTTCCGGTAAAATATCATCCAAAGTCTCGCCATCCGCAAGTCTCTTCTTAAATTCTTCTGTTTTAGCCCTAAGCTCCTCATCAGAAAGTGCCTGCATTGATTCTCTGAGAGATTCAATCTTATCAACTGTTCCTCTGATTCTCTTAAGTTCACGCTCTGAATGCGTGCCAATAATTTTGTCTATAAAACCACTCATGTTATCTCCATTAACAGTTCTACTGCTGTATATGTGTAAAAATAGAAAAATATCTACTTACACAGACTGACATACATTTTACCAAAAATCCACTCACTATTCAATGATATCAATACAACATTGAAAAAACAGCAGCAACAACTACAGTAATAAGACCTGAAACAGCAATAGAAAGACTGCTCATGGCGCCTTCTACCTCGCCCATTTCCATAGCTCTTGCTGTTCCGATTGCGTGAGAAGCACTTCCAAGGGCTACACCCTTTGCAATAGGCTCAGTAATCTTAAAAATCCTGCAAACCGACTCACCGATCACATTACCAAAAACGCCTGTCATAATAATAACTGCAACAGTTATTGACACATAACCGCCCAGCTGCTCTGAAACACCCATACCAATGGCTGTGGTAATTGATTTTGGCAGGAAAGTCACATACTCTTCATGAGTAAAGCCAAACATTATGGATACCACAAGGACAGTCAGCACGCTGGAAATAACTCCCGCAAGTATTCCTGCCATAATGGCCTTCACATTCTTTTTTAACAGCTCAAACTGCTCATACAACGGTATAGCAAGGCAAACCGTTGCCGGAGTCAGGAAATAGCTAATATATTTTGCGCCTTCATAATATTTATCATAATCAATCTGACAGCAAACCAATAACAACACTGTAAATACGATAGATATCAGCAGTGGGTTAAAAATTGCCAGCTTGCACTTTTTCTTTATCAATAGCCCCAGCTCATAAAATGCTATACTTGCTGCAGCTCCAAAAAAGGTCGCCTCTGTTAAAAAATCCAGCATTTTATTCTCCCTTCTTCTGACCGTGCTTTATAACAAGCTGAGTCACGATACCTGAACACACCATAACCACGATAGTGGATACGATCAATAAAATAACATACTTTATCACGGAACCCTGCATGATATCCCAGGTTTCAATAATCCCGACTGCTGCAGGGATAAACATGATAGGCATGATTTCGATTAAAAACTTGCCAGTTTCATTTACCTGAGACAGCTTAACAATCCCGGTATTAAGACATATAAATAGTATTATAATGCCGTAGATGCTGGCAGGAATTGGCAGGGGAATGAAAAAACTTAAGATTTCGCCCAAAAACGATATAAATAAGATTATCAATAACTGTTTAATATATTTCATAATTAAAATCTTTCTTATAACACGAAAACAAGGAGAACTTTTTGTCCTCCTTGTCCCTTTATCATACTAGTGCAAAAGAACTGATTAGTATTCCTTTGCCTTCTCTTCTCCGTTCATAACTCTAAGAGCACCTTGTGCAAGAGCAAGCAGCTCATCTTCACCAGGATATACTGTAACAGGTGCGATAAACTTAACGTTCTCAGTAATTCTGTCTGTGATCATCTTGTTGTATGCGATACCACCTGTTATGAATATCTGATCTACATTTCCCTTAAGAACTGCAGCCTGAGCACCAATGTTCTTGGAAAGCTGGAAAATAAATGCATCTAATACAAGCTGAGCTTTCTTGTCTCCCTCATCAGCTCTCTT
The DNA here is from genome assembly GCA_045646185.1 of Butyrivibrio sp. Taxonomy (GTDB): domain Bacteria; phylum Bacillota; class Clostridia; order Lachnospirales; family Lachnospiraceae; genus Butyrivibrio. The sequence continues at coordinate 5,727 of JAZRKG010000032.1, read as the reverse complement.
AACAACTTCTCTTGCATCGTTAGTTCCAAGATATGAATTGAAACCACCATTTCCAACTGCCATCTTCATAACTTCTTTCTCTGTATATTTTCCAGAGAAGCAAAGTCTGATAAGGCCTCCTGTTGGAAGTCCACCAGCTCTTTCAGGAGAAAATGCGCCATCACCATCAAGAGCGTTAAATACGTCTACAATACGGCCATTCTTATGAGCAGCTACAGAAACACCACCTCCAAGATGAACTCCGATAAGATTTAAATCTTCATACTTCTTGCCGTTTTCCTTAGCATAACGTCTTGCAACAGCCTTCTGGTTAAGGGCATGGAAAATAGATACTCTCTCAATGCCTTCCATACCTGAAAGTCTGGCTTCATCACATAACTCATCAACAACTACAGGGTCAACAATATATGATGGAACGCCAATCTCATCAGCGATATCTCTTGCAAGAATACCACCAAGGTTTGATGCATGCTGTCCTGATACACCAACCTCAAGATCCTTGATAAGAGCATCTGTTGTAGCATATGTTCCACCAGGAATTGGCTTTAACATACCACCACGACCAACAATAACGTCGAAGCTCTTAATATCAATATTTTCTTTCTTAAGGAAATCAAGAATAATATTCTTTCTAAAATCCTTCTGAGCAATAATAGACTCATACTGAGCAATCTCTTCTGTGCTGTGACGAAGAGTCTCATCTCTGAGCATTGTCTCATCTTCAAAAATACCAAGCTTTGTAGATGTAGAACCAGGATTTATAATTAAGCTCTTTATTGCCATAACGTATATCCTCCAATTTTGTTTTTCCTAATAATTAAAGCTGTCCCTTTTTGATATCCTCTGCAACAACTGCAGCAAGTGCGATAGAATTAAGCTTTACATCAACACTATCTGAGCGGGATGTAAGGATAACAGGTGCTTTTGTTCCTGTTAAGATATTTCCGTTCTTGCAATCAGCCATACGAACGATTGTCTTATATACAAGGTTACCAGCATGAATATCTGGGAATAATAAAATGTCAGCATCACCAACGATCTTACGATCGAGTGCTCCAGCCTTATGCTTTGCAGCCTCTGGATCAATAGCAAGATCCATTGAAAGAGGACCATCAACGATACAGTTCTTGATTTCTCCTGCCTCATTCATCTTTGTAAGCTGATCTGCCTCAACTGTAACAGGCATCTTGTCATTTACAACTTCTACTGCTGCAAGTGGAGCAACCTTAGGGCAATCAATACCACAGGCTCTTGCCACATCAACAGTATATTCAATAATAGCCTTCTTATCCTCAAGTGTAGGATATGGCATAAATGCAACGTCTGAAAGGAACAGAAGTCTGTTCATTCCCTTTATTTCAAATACGCATACATGTGAAAGAGGCTTACCTGTACGAAGTCCAACCTCTTTATTAAGAACGCTTCTAAGAAAAGTCTTGGAATCCAGAGCACCCTTCATGTAGATATCAGCCTTGCCATCATGTACAAGCTGTACTGCTGTTGTAGCAGCTTCAGTAATATCCTTAACATCAATGATCTCGTAATCTGCAAGGTTCATTGAAAGCTTTGCTGCTATCTCCTCAATCTTTTCCTTATCACCTACAAGGATTGCATCAGCAATTCCCTGCTCCTTAGCAGCCTTAACAGCCTCAAGAACCGGTTCATCCTGTGCAACAGATACTGCAAGCTTCTTACGGCTGGCAGTTTTAAGTTTTTCAAGAATTTCGTCGAAACTCTTACTCATTTGTAACGTACCTCCTACGTACCACATTTTCTAACACTTATCTTTAAAAACCTGAAAACCATGATTTTCAAATATAAATCTTAGATAGGTTATCTTTATAAAACACTCGTTAAAATAATAACACTCTCTGCAAACTAAATCAATGCCATAAATACATAGTTTCCTTTTCCATACCAAATCTTAAAAAGCAGAAAAAAAGTACATTTCAACGTGACTGTTCACTTTTTTGAAATGTACTTTTATAAAAAGTTAATATTATGATGATAGGGAAAGTTTCAAAGAAACGAAGCAATTCGTATCATCATAGTCTAATAGTCATCTACTGCGTTACCCAGGCACCAACCTTTACTGTATGCACTACAAATCGGTTTCCGCTTCCAGACTTACCTGCGCAAGTAGATAAAGTAAGAAGAGACGGATACTCAGAAAAATCAATATCACTCGGTATAGTATATTCTGTGTTGGCACTAATATAATCCAACAGCTGGTCATATTCTTCATCTGTAGTTATCTCTGCATAAGCATCGCTTCCAACCCTGGTTCTGTAATAAGCAAAAACTCTATACTTAAACACGTATTCAGGAGTATAGACATATACATACTCATTGCCCTTTAACAAATCTTCGTCTGACTGATAAAGCTGCTTTAAAGAACCAAACATTGAGCCATTACGCATATTATGACCAAAAACAAAATCGCTCATTCCTCTGAATTCTTCATTACTGGCCATATCCATAAATATCGAACCTGCTGTATTTGGATGACCATCAAAGGTAACTCTTAAAAATTCATCGATTTTGCTTTCTTTTACGACAGGATAACTAATATCCAGTGCCGGAAAATATAACCATCCTATATAAGCATCATTAATAAGCTTAAGTGAATTGTGATTTATCTGAAGATTCGGATATGGAAGAGTAGCTTCTTCCTCTGTAGTACCTTTATATACTACATAATCATCTTCTATCTCTTCATATTCACTATCAGCCTCATCATATTCCTTTTGATCATTATAGATTCCTATTGCTTCATAGAAAATTATGCCAACCAAAAGCACTATCAGTACGATTCTTACATACTTCCAAATCATGGTTTTTTTATCCTGGTATTCATCAGATGTCTCTGATGTCGCCAAATTTTCTGTTTCAGCATCCTGTTTTTCTTCGGAATCTTTTACTATTTCCAAATCCTTATTTTCTTCGCTCATTTTCCCCTCACAAAAGACAATCAGAATCCTTCCTTACGTCTCTGAGCGCGAAGCTCTCTTCTCTTTTCAGCGCCCTGCCACTCTGCTCTCTCACTCTCTGTGAGAACATTCAGACCATAAGGAACAACTACCGGAGTTCCATCAGTATCTACACAGGCAAGTGTGAAATATGCTCTGTTAAGCACATGTCTGTAACCTGTTCTGCGGTCTTCCACGTAAGTATCAACCCTAACTTCCATAGACGTACGACCCACGTAGGTCATCTTACCAACAATAACAATTATATCACCCAGTTTAGCACCCTGTTTAAACTGCATATTATCAACGCAGGCAGTAATAACCGGATTCCCGGAATGTCTGATTGCAACTGTTTCTGCCATCTCTCCCAGCCATTCCATAAGCCTTCCACCAGAAAGCCTGTTATCACAATTTATATCGGAATACTGAAGTACCTTAGTCCACTCTGTCTGCGAACTCTTAACATCCCTCTTATCAATCTGATGATCCACATGAAAAACATTTGCCATACCCAGCCCTCCAATGTACTATCTTTTTTTGTAAAAATTTATTATGTATATATAAGTATAGCATACATAACAGATGTTTTTTTGTATAATTAGTATAAAGAGCATTTAAATCTATATTCTTTATTTCTCGTTTATTTACGTTAAAAAGGAGGTACATAAAATGTACTATCTTATAAATAATAGTCTGGAAGAATGCAGCGCTGAACAGTGCCATGATGCAGCCTTTCAGTATGTAGCTGTTCTTTCCCCTGAGCAATGGCGTAATCAAAGTGACAACTTCGATATGGGTATTGATCTTGATATCTATAATGAAGGTATTTTTACAACAAAAGCAGAAGTTAACTATGACTCTCTTACTGGAACTTTTATTATTCCTACCCAGTCATCAGGAGCTGATTCACCTTTGAAATTCGCCTTTGCCCTGGATGAAGCAGGAATCGTATTTATTGACGATGGCGATACCGTCCTTAACATGCTAAAAACAATCCAAAGAACAAAAAAGTGGAGAAAACCATGTCTTGAAAGATTTTTCTACGACTTTCTTGAACTCCTGATCCATGATGATCTGGAAACAATGCAGAACTATGAAAAGGAGCTTGATAGCATCGAAAGACAGATTATGAGCGATGCTGAGGATGCTCCGATAAGTCGAAATAACGAAATTCGTGGCGATATAAGAGATCTTCGAATTTACTATGAGCAGCTGCTAGACCTTAGCCAGGAGCTTGAAGAAAATGAAAACGGCTTCTTTAAAGAAGAACATCTTCGCTATTTCCGTATGTTTTCTAATCGCGTAGACAGACTTTATGACGCCGCAACTCATCTTAGAGACTTTACTATTCAGCTTAATGATATCTATCAGTCACAGCTGGATGTAAAGCAGAATCGCATAATGACAGTGCTTACAGTGGTTACCACAATCTTCATGCCTCTGACACTTATTGCCGGCTGGTACGGAATGAACTTTAAATACATGCCAGAGCTTGAATCCCGATTTGGCTATCCAACCATAATCATATTATCCCTGGCAATTATTATAGGAAGCCTGATATTCTTTAAAATAAAAAAGATTCTTTAAAAGTCTTAAATACGCGAGAGCGCATCCATAGCGGAGCGTTTTTTATAATCTGGAAAATTATTTCGAATTTCCTCTATTAGAACAAAGAATGTCGCTTGCGACATTCTCGCGCCGAGCGCGGTTGCATTTATGCAACATTTACCTATCGCGCGAGTGCGCATCCTTAGCGGAGCGTTTTTATATCATAGGAAAGCAATTTCCTATGATATAAAAAATAGCTGCAAACTCAAATCATCTCAAAGTTTGCAGCTATTCTTTATTAATGCCGGCGACCGGAATCGAACCGGTACGAAAGTTTCCTTTCACGGGATTTTAAGTCCCGGGCGTCTGCCAGTTCCGCCACGCCGGCATCTATCAATATAATTGATAAAGATAAAGCGGTTATGTTACCATATACCGCTTTAGTGGGGCCTACAGGGCTCGAACCTGTGACCCTCTGCTTGTAAGGCAGATGCTCTCCCAGCTGAGCTAAGACCCCTGGGATATACAATTAAATGTACTAAATGGAGATTCAGGGACTCGAACCCGGGACCGACCGGTTATGAGCCGGTTGCTCTAACCAACTGAGCTAAATCTCCGAAAAAGAAGCCGATGAGCGGACTCGAACCGTTAACCTGCTGATTACAAATCAGCTGCTCTGCCAATTGAGCCACATCGGCTTATTCAATTAGGTGTAAAACCTAGTGACTCCGACGGGGTTCGAACCCATGTTACCGCCGTGAAAGGGCGATGTCTTAACCGCTTGACCACGGAGCCATATAAACATTTTAAACTATTGCACTAAATAACTCAATAACTTAAAAAAGCTCCCCAAGTAGGGCTCGAACCTACAACATCACGGTTAACAGCCGTGCGCTCTACCATTGAGCTATTGAGGAATAATAAGCAAAGCAAATTATTGAAAAAAGCTGACTTTGGATGCTTGCATCCATAAGTCTGATTTTTTAATAATTTATGTTGCGCATGCAACATGCTTAGAAAACGAAGTTTTCTAAGAGAGGCTTTGCGACCTCTAGGAACTTATAAATCATTGTTCCTTCAAAACCGAACACTGAATACTACTTGCTTAATCCTGCTTGCTTTCTGTGGACAAGCCCTCGACCTATTAGTACATGTCAGCTAAATACGTTACCGCACTTACACCTCATGCCTATCTACCTCGTACTCTCCA
>JAZRKG010000031.1:0-4157 GCA_045646185.1 Butyrivibrio sp. | reverse complement strand
TCTATCTACACCTATTGCATATTTATTAGCTTCTTTTGCAAGAGCTGTTGCTATGTTGTTTACACAGCCAACTGTAGGAATGATCCATACTTCGTTTCTGATACCAACCTTGCCGTTTTTTCTGACAAAGCCCTTAAAGGTTCTGGACTGTGAACCCATTTTTTCTATTTTATTCTGAATATCTGCTGTATCTGGCTGATATTTGTAATCAAGAATTCCTTCAAGATTTGTCTTAACATCATGAGTATGAAGCCATCTGCCCTCTTCGATGTCTTCTGTAGTATGACCAATAGCGTAACCATACTTTATTACATTACTACCCTCAGGAATGTCCTTGATAGCCATCTTGTGACCAGCAGGAACATCATCACGTGCTGTAATCACTAAATTATCTGTAACCCTGACTTCATCACCCTTTTTAATAGGATCCAAAGCAACTATTACATTATCATCTGGATTAATTTGCAAAAATCTGCCCATCTTCTACCTCTGCTAAACGTATTTAATATAGTATAAACTAAAACAAAAAATATTTTGTAAGCGTTTACATGATTATAATATAATTAACGCTATTATTAGTCAACAAATATTTTTGTTGTAAATAGCATTTACATACTGTATAATACATTTGAAAATTTTATGTAAACACTTACATAGATTATAAAAATAAAATCTCTTATGGAGGCAAATTAGTATGAGTAAATTCATGGGTGAAGACTTTCTGCTTCAAACTGAAGCTGCAAAGAAGCTTTATCACAACTATGCAGAGGTTATGCCAATACTTGACTACCACTGTCACATCAGTCCAAAGGAAATAGCTGAGGACCGTCATTTTGACAACATCACTCAGGTATGGCTTGGTGGAGATCACTATAAATGGCGTCTTATGCGTGCTTTTGGTGTTGATGAAAAGTACATTACAGGAGATGCTCCTGATAAGGAAAAGTTCTTACAGTATGCAAGAGTTTTAGGAAAAGCTGTAGGAAATCCATTATATCACTGGACACACCTTGAACTACGCAAGTATTTCGGTTATGATGGTATTTTGAACGAGTCAACAGGCGAGCAGGTTTGGGAGCACTGCAATAAAGTGCTGCAGGATCCATCCATGAGCGTTAGGAAGCTTATAAAAATATCTAATGTAACTCTTATCTGCACTACTGACGATCCTATCGATACACTTGAGTGGCACGACAAGATCGCAGCTGACACATCTTTTGATGTAAAGGTTACTCCAGCTTGGAGACCAGATAAGGCTAAAAACATTTCCAAGCCTGAATTTGTTTCTTATATAGAAAAGTTATCAGAAGTTAGTGGTGTTAAGATTGATTCCTTCAAATCACTTAAGGAAGCCCTTCATAAGAGACTTGATTACTTTGCATCCAAGAACTGCTCTGTTACAGACCACGCTCTTGAATATGTAATGTACAAGCCAGCTACTGAGGAAGAAGTTGAAGCTATTTTTGCTAAGCGTCTTGCAGGTGGCGAGCTTACACAGGAAGAAGATCTTAAATACCAGACAGCATTTATGTTATTTGAAGGAAAAGAAATTGCTGACAGAGGCTGGGTAATGCAGCTTCATTTTGGATGCAAGCGCGATAACAATACTCCTAAGTATGAAAAGCTTGGTCCAGATACAGGTTATGATTGCATCGATGCTTACTACCCTATGTCAGAGCTTGCTGATTTCCTCAACTGCCTGCATACTCAGGGAAGTCTTCCAAAGACAATCCTTTATAGTCTGAATCCAAACGACCTTCAGATCATCAATACAATTCTTAACTGCTTCAACGAAGGTCCTACTGTTGCTAAGATTCAGCAGGGTTCAGCATGGTGGTTCAATGATACAAAGCTCGGTATGGAAGCACAGCTTAAATCTGTTGCAGAGTCAGGAAATCTTTCAGGTTTCGTTGGAATGCTTACAGATTCAAGAAGCTTTACATCATATACTAGACACGAGTACTTCCGTCGTATCTTATGTAACTATTTCGGAGCACTTGTAGAAGATGGAGAATATCCAGAGGAGAACCTTGATATTCTTGGTGGTATTGTTAAGGACATTTCTTACAACAATGCAGTAAGATACTTCAACTTCCCTCTTGAGACAAAGTGAGACTATGAGTAATCAATTAACAATCTACGACATATCTAAAAAAGCCGGTGTATCTATTGCTACTGTATCACGTGTTTTAAACGGCAGCTCAAGCGTAAAGCCTAAGACACGCAAAAAGGTAATGGATATAATTGATCAGTACGGTTATAAGCCAAATGCATTTGCAAGAGGTCTTGGTCTTAATTCAATGAAGACTATAGGTATTCTCTGTGCAGACTCATCTGACTTATATCTTGCCAAGGCTATATATTTTATTGAGCGTAATCTTCGTGAGAATGGTTATAACTCTGTACTTTGCTGTACAGGTTATGAACTGGATGCCAAAAAGGAATCCTTAAGCCTATTACTATCTCAGCACGTTGATAGTGTAGTTATGGTAGGTTCTAATTTTGTATCCTCCAATGACGAAGAAAATCAATATATACGTGACGCCGCAGCAAATGTACCTATCATGCTTTTAAATGCAGATTTTGACTGTCCAAACGTTTACTGCACTTTATGTGATGACCAAAAGGCTACTCAGGAAGTTACTGATGCTCTTCTTGCCATGGGCATTCAGGATATTCTGTATTTGTATAACAGCAGATCATATAGTGGTATCAAAAAGATTTCTGGTTACCAGACTTCGTTTATCGGTCACGATTTGGAGCTCAAAAAGGACTTACAGCAGTGCTTCCACGGAAGTCACGAGGATGTTGAAGGTGTTAAGGTTTTTCTTAACGAATTGTGGGATAAAGGAATTCATTTCCATGCCATCATCACATCCGAAGATTTCCTGGCAATTGGAGCTATGAAATTTGCAAAGTCCAAAAAATTAAGTATTCCTGACGATTTACAGATTGTTGGTTACAACAACTCTATCCTGACCTTATGTTCTGAGCCGAATCTTACTTCAGTCAATAACCGCTTAGAGGATATGTGTGTTCAGCTTGTTAAGACACTTATTGGAACCCTCGGGCAAACAGAAATGCCTCAAAAAACAATCTTTTCTGGTGAAGTTGTAAAAAGAGGTTCAACGGCTTTTTAAGCCGCTGAACCTTTTCTTTTTTTGCGATTTTCACATTTAATAATTTCTTAAGGTTATTTTTAGGTTTATATTTTATTATTTTTTCGATAAATGTTAAATGTAGTTTTTATGGAGCTTTTTAAATGGAAATCGCGCAGATCAATATGATGATAAGCCAGGCTAAGCGTTCAAGCACAATTCAATACAGAGATGCTGAATTTCAGCTTCAGCAAATGAACCGAACTGCTATGCAGGCGAAAAGAGAAGAAACTTTAAGACAAAAAATGGAAAGTTCAGTAACTGGTGCTGGCACATTTTTCAATATAACAGTATAAACTGAATATAATCTGGGGAGATTATGGTCATTGTGGGTTAGACTAAAAGGTCTAACCTTTTTTTACGCTTTTTTTGAAAGGAGCTATTTATGTCACAGGCACAAAGCGATTTGTATGCTTGTAATTTACTGTGCTATAATAATTTCTGTAGTGTTGAAAACTAAATAAACTTTAAGGGAGATACGTATGAGCGAAGAAAAGAAAGTTTTGGAAAAAAGCAAGGGGTTTGCTAATGAATTCCGTGAGTTTATCATGCGCGGAAACGTTATGGATCTGGCTGTCGGCGTTATCATCGGTGGTGCATTCCAGAGTATTATCAATTCTTTGGTAAATGACATTATTATGCCAGTTATCAGTCTTCTTACAGGCGGAATTGATTTCAACAACTGGTTCATTTCACTTGATGGCACACACTATGCTACACTTGCAGCTGCACAGGAAGCAGGAGCAGCAACACTTAACTATGGTACATTCATTACTGCTATTATCAACTTTCTGCTTATGGCACTTGTTATCTTCTGCCTTATTAAGTCACTTAATAAGGTTAGCGACAAAATTGCCAAGAAGAAAGAGGATGAAGCTCCAGCAGTTAAGATTTGTCCATACTGCAAGAGCGAAATTGCTCATGACGCAACAAAGTGTCCTCATTGTACATCTGAAGTATAATTTTATACATTCGTTTACACACATTAAAAGGCGATGG
>JAZRKG010000030.1:0-16352 GCA_045646185.1 Butyrivibrio sp. | reverse complement strand
AAAAAAAATAAAGTAGGTATATTCAAAAGAAAGAGCCAGCCGTAGAAGGTTGGCTCTTTCATCATTATATAAGGTTTATTTTAAAATCTCGTCAATCTTTGCAAGCTCTTCATCTGTAAACTCAAGATTTTGAATGAACTTAACGTTATCCAGAATCTGTGAAGGACGGCTTGAACCAATTAGTACGCTGGTAACTCTGTCTCTTTTAAGGTTCCATGCAAGAGCCATTTCTGCAAGAGTCTGATTACGCTCGGCAGCGAGGCTGTTTAACTTCTTAACCTTTTCAAGAAGCTCTTCTGTAATAGAATCTTCGTGAAGGAAGTGGTTGCGCTTTGCTCTGCTGTCTTCAGGGATACCATTTAAATAACGATCTGTAAGCATTCCCTGAGCAAGTGGTGAAAATACGATTATACCAGCACCAAGCTCTTCCATTGTATCAGGAAGGTTGTCCTCTTCAATACTGCGATTCAGCATATTATAGCGAACCTGATTTATAAGAAGAGGTGTGTGGTTTTCTTTTAATATAGCAGCAGCCTTTTTGGCCTGCTCTGAATTGTAATTGGATATACCAACATACAATGCTTTTCCGGAACGAACAATATCGCTTAAAGCCTCCATTGTCTCTTCAAGTGGTGTATCAGGATCTGGTCTGTGATGATAGAAGATATCAACATAATCAAGGCCCATGCGCTTAAGACTCTGGTCAAGACTAGCCATAAGGTACTTTCTTGAACCATGATCGCCATAAGGTCCAGGCCACATTCCATAGCCGGCCTTAGTTGAGATGACCATCTCATCCCTGTATGGCATCATATCATCTTTAAGAATATGACCGAAATTTGTTTCAGCGCTGCCTTCTACAGGACCATAATTGTTAGCAAGATCAAAGTGTGTAATACCCTCATTAAAAGCAGTATGAATCATGTCCTTCATGTTTTCATACTTATCTACAGAGCCAAAATTGTGCCATAACCCCAGGCTTGCTCTTGGCAGCAGCAGACCGCTTTTTCCGCAGCGTAAATACTGCATTTTTTCATACCTGTCATCTGATGCAATAAACATCTTTATAACCCTCCGCAAGAAATACATAATTTAATAATACGTACGGTATTTATCATATCATATTAGAGAGTGTCGTATGAAATAAAATGTTTTAATACTCTATTAATTTGGTTTAAATTAGATTTTTTGTATGGTAGTATAGTTCCTAGTTGGATACCAATTAAGGAGGAAAAGTTATTATGGGATTTATGGACAACGTTTCTGCGTTTACAAAGGGTGTAAGTCAGAAAGCAAAAGGCAATTACGATGTATTTGCACTTAATAATCAGATTTCTAATATAGAAAGGGAGATTCAGCAGATATATCAGTATCTTGGACAGACATATTTTAACCTGCACAAGGACAATGCTGAACCAGATTTACAGTCATATATCGAAACAATCATTCAGAAGCAGAATCAGATTGTAGAGCTGAGAAAAGAAGCTGAAGCAACCAAGGCTCAGGCTGATGCAGTATCACTTGTACCACCACAGCAGCCACAGCAGTTCAATGGCCAGCCACAGTTTAATGGCCAGCCACAGTTCAACGGTCAGCCACAGCAGTTCAATAGCCAGCCACAGTTCAACGGTCAGCCACAGTTCAATGGTCAGGCACCTCAGATGCAGCCTATGGGCGCTGGTGTTTGCACAAATTGTGGTACACCACTTAGAGAAGGCGCAGCATTCTGTACAGGATGTGGTCAGCCTATCGCAGCTACGGCTCAGCCAGTAGTAGAAGCAGTAAATACAGCAGCAGAGGCACCTCAGAATGTAGCTGAAACAGTAGCAGAAACAGCAGAAAACGTAGCAAATGCAGCTACAGAAACTGTTACAAATGCAGCAGAGGCTGTTGAGAATACAGTAGAAGCAGCGGCTGAAACAGTTGCAGAGACAGTAGAGAATGTAACAGAAGCAGCAAGCGAAGCTGTAGAAAATGTTACAGAGTAATAAGTAAAAACAAAAAAACATAAACAATTAAACTCTATATCATGGTAAAATGTGATATAGAGTTTTTTTGATACGGAATTTTTGCGAAGACTTATAAATCAAATAAAAAAGTTTTCATTTATAGGGCAGTATGATATAATTTAAAAGTGTGATATTTATTTCACAAAGATAATTAAAACAAATTATATAAATTAAAGGAGGATTTCAAAATGTTAGTAAACGCAACTGACATGCTGAAAAAAGCAAAGGCTGGGCACTATGCAGTAGGACACTTCAATATCAATAACCTGGAGTGGACAAAGTCAATCCTGCTTACAGCTAAAGAGTTAAGAAGCCCTGTTATCTTAGGCGTTTCTGAAGGCGCAGGCAAGTACATGGGCGGATATCATGTTGTTGTAAACATGGTTAACGGACTGCTGAAGGACCTTGATATTGATGTTCCTGTAGCACTTCACCTTGATCACGGTACATACGAAGGATGCTATAAGTGCATCGAGGCTGGATTCTCCTCAATCATGTTTGATGGTTCTCACTATCCAATCGCTGAGAACATTGAAAAGACAAAGGAACTTGTTAAGGCTGCTCATGACAGAGGCCTTTCTATCGAAGCTGAAGTTGGTGCTATCGGTGGTGAAGAAGATGGTGTAATCGGTAAGGGTGAGTGCGCTGATCCTAACGAGTGCAAACAGATTGCTGATCTTGGTGTAGATTTCCTTGCAGCAGGTATCGGTAACATCCATGGTAAATATCCTGATAACTGGGAAGGACTTTCATTTGAGACTCTGGATTCTATCCAGCAGCTTACAGGTGAGCTTCCACTTGTTCTTCACGGTGGTACAGGAATTCCTGCTGATATGGTTAAGAAGGCTATTAACCTTGGTGTATCTAAGGTTAACGTTAATACAGAGTGCCAGCTTGCATTCGCTGATGCTACAAGAAAGTACATCGAAGCAGGCAAGGATCTTGAAGGTAAGGGATTTGATCCTAGAAAACTTCTTGCTCCTGGTGCAGAAGCTATCAAGGCTACAGTTAAGGAAAAGATGGAAATGTTCGGTTCAGTTGGTAAGGCTGATTGCTAATTTCTATTTATCATTAAAAACTATTAAAATAGGCTTCAGATATTCTGAAGCCTATTCTTTTAAATTGCAAAATCTGGAGGTTATCCATGTCTAACGAATACGTATTAAGCTGCAGCTCTACAGCTGATATGCCAAAAGAATATTTTGAAAAAAGGAACATCAACTACGTTTGTTTCCATTATCAGCTGGATGGAATAGGCTATATGGACGACCTTGGACAATCCATGTCTTTCGAAAAGTTCTATCAGGCAATGGTTGATGGTGCTGATACCAAGACATCTCAGATAAACGTTGATGAATATGAGAACTATTTTGAAGGATTCTTAAAGGAAGGCAAGGATATCTTGCATCTGACACTTTCATCTGGAATATCAGGAACTATCAACTCTGCTAATATTGCCAGAGAAAATCTTGTGGAAAAATATCCTGATAGAAAAATCTATGTAATTGACTCCCTTGCTGCATCATCTGGCTATGGATTGCTGATGGATTTAATTGCAGATCAGAGAGATGCAGGAATGAACATTGAAGAACTTGCTGAGTTTGCTATTGGAATTAGAAATAAGATTCAGCACTGGTTCTTTTCAACCGATCTGACATTTTTTATCAAAGGCGGTCGTGTATCAAAAACAGCAGGATTTGTTGGCAGTATGCTCAACATATGCCCTTTGTTAAATGTTAATATTGATGGAAAATTGATTCCAAGAGAGAAAATCAGAACTAAGAAAAAAGTGTCTGCCAGAATTGTTGAGATTATGGAACAGCGAGCAGTTGGCGGAGTTGATTATAATAAAAAATGTTTTATTTCCAATTCGGCTTGTAGAGAAGATGCAGAGTATGTGGCTTCACTTATTGAAAAGAAGTTCCCAAAGCTTGATGGTAAGGTAATGATAAATGATATCGGGACTACCATTGGAAGTCATACTGGTCCGGGAACTGTGGCTGTATTCTTTATTGGAGATGACAAAGACGTTTGATGCAAAAGCTTGTCATATTTTTCTTGGGGAAATAATCCCGGGGTGTAAATCCTGTGGAATAAGAAAGGAACAAAATGGTTCGCCTGGCTATAGTAGAAGATGACAAAAATTATGCAGCGATGCTTGAAAAATACATCCATCGCTATGAGGATGAATCTGGTGAGAAATTTCTGGTTCAGAGATTTCAGGATGGTGAAGACATCACAGAAGATTACAAATGCAATTTTGACATCATTTTAATGGATATCGAAATGCAGTTTATGGATGGAATGACAGCTGCCAAAAAGGTTAGAAGCCTTGATGAAGAAGTTGTGATCATATTCATAACCAACATGCCTCAGTTTGCAATGCAGGGATATGAAGTCGAAGCTCTCGACTATGTCCTTAAACCAATAAACTATTTTGCTTTTTCCCAGAGAATAGAAAGAGCTCTTGGACGAATGAAAAAGCGTACCGCCAAGTATATATCACTTAATTACAAAGGCGGAGTTCAAAAAATAAATGTGTCAGATATTTTTTATATTGAGGTTCAGGATCATGACCTGATATATCACACCAAAACAGGCCAGATTATGGTCAGAGGTACCATGAGAGAGCTTGAGGAGAAATTATCTGATGAACCATTTTGCCGATGTAACAAAGCATTTCTTGCCAATCTTGAATATGTTGATGGCTTTGAAGATAATGACATATTGATAGGCGGTGATCGAATTCAGGTATCCCGTTCAAAGAAAAAAGAATTCATGGATGCATTAAATGATTACATGAATGAGGTTAGTAAATGACTAATGTTATTAATTCTATAAATACACCGGGTATATATTACACATTGGCCTACATACTGTCATCATCCATTATGATAACAGTAAGCCCCAGAAAGAGGTTGGTAGGAGTTTCTGTAATATATCAGCTGGTGTATTTTGCTATTCTGGGCTTTATAATGAACTTTACCTCTGAAGAGGAAATGCTCTTTATTCCCCTGACGTTTCTATATATTTCTTCGATTTTTGCTTCCATAAAATTCAATTGTGATCTTGAAAGCAATATATTATGCCTATATATAGCCTTAAACGCTTTTATAATTGGTGAGTTCATGGCTTCCATGCATTGGATGATTTACTATTTTGCCATAATGGCATTTGACTATCCTACAAATCTTGTGGGTAATATTATCATGCTATTTTTGGTTCATGTGCCAATGTGCGCAGTATTCTTACGTGTGGAAAAAAGACTTAACATGACAATGCGCAACAGCATTATTAAGCCAAAGGAACTGCTGAGTGTAATCATCATAGTGGTTGCAGTATATAGCCTTAGTAACGTATATTACGTTGCTGGAAAAACACTTTTTGGTGGATTCTATGCCGGAGAAATCTTTGTAATAAGAACGCTGGTGGATTTTGGAGGGCTGGCTATCCTTCATGCCTTTGCGCTTCAGGTTGGTGAGTTCTCAGCAAATCTTGAAATGGAAAGATTACAGGATGCTCTTGAAATGCAAAAGGCGAGCTATGAAATGCTTGATAAATCCATGGAGATCGTAAATATCAAATACCATGACTTGAAGCATCAGATAGCCCTTTTACGTGAAGGTATTGATAGTGCAACATCTCTTGAATACCTGGATAAAATGGAACAGGAAATTAAGATATATGAGGCACAGAATAAAACAGGAAATAAGGTTCTGGATACAATTCTTACAGCCAAATCCATATATTGTCAGAATCACTGGATTGAAATGACGGTAGTGGCTGATGGAGAGGCCTTGGGCTTTATGGAGCCGATGGACATCAATGCACTGTTTGGAAATATGATTGATAATGCCATTGAAAGTGTCGAAAAGATTGAGCAGAAGGAAAGACGACTTATACACCTGGCAGTAGCACAGCAAAAGGGTTTTGTACGAATAAGGCTTGAGAACTGTTACAAGGACAAGCCTAAAATTGTGGACGGACATATCAAAACCTCCAAAACTGATGGACGATATCATGGCTTTGGTATGAAGAGTATCGAGAACACTGTCAAAAAATATGGTGGCTCAGTAACCATAAGAGCAGAAGAAGGCTGGTTTGAGCAGAGAATTCTGATTCCCTGCCACAAGTAAGTTTTCTTATTATAAAAGTCGGGTTGCGACAAAAGATTAACAGTTTGCGACCAGGAGAAATTTTAAATAAATATATATGATACATTTAACCTACCGGAACTATTAATAAATAGTATCGGTAGGTTTTTCTATGGAGGGAAAAGATGGTTTGTGTAGAACAGTTTACATGTGAGAATGCGGAAAAGCATGTTTATACTGATAATCCTAATCCGAGATTTTCATTTGCTCTTAAGAGCGATAAAAATGAAACAGAGCTTAAGGAAGCTGTACTATCTGTTGGAGACTGGAGTATTACTACTAGAGAGCAGATAGGACTTGTGTATAGCGGTCCTGCCTTAAAGCCTTTTTCCCGGTACGTGGCAAAGCTTGAGGTGGTGGATAACCATGGAGAAAAAGCTACTGCAAGCCTTGATTTTGAAACTGGAAGAATGGGCAGCAGCTGGCAGGGAAGCTGGATAACGGATGAGGAATACAGCTTTACAGAAAAGAAAATATCACCGGTTCCTATGGTGTTTAGAAAAGAGATAAATCTTGATAAGAAGGTAAAAGAAGCCAGACTTTTCGGCACAGCAATGGGCATATATACAGCCTTTGTAAATGGAAAAAGAGTTGGTCAGGATTACTTTGCACCAGGCTTTACCTCATATAACACCAATTTGCAGTATCAGATTTATGACGTTACGGACATGCTGCAAAGTGGAGCTAATGATATTCACGTATGTGTATCCGGCGGATGGGCTGTTGGTTCCTTTGTTTTTTCAAGAGTAAACAGAGTGACAGCCGACAGACAGGCACTGCTTATGGAGCTAAGAGTTGAATTTGAAGATGGATCTATGCAGGTGATTCCAACTGATAATTCATGGATGGTCAGTCTGGACGGCCCTGTAAAGGATGCAGATATCTATGATGGCGAAGTTTATGATGCCACTGTGGATGATTCAAAGATGACCTGGAGATTTGCAGGAACAGAAAGCCTGAAAATAAATCCAATAATAACTGCAACCTACGGAAGTCTTGTCAAGGAACATGAAAACATGACTCCGTGCCTGCTTGGCGAAAATAAAAACGAATATATATATGATTTTGGACAAAACTTTGCCGGAATAGTACGACTTGAAATAAAAAATGCAAAGAAGGGTCAGAAAATCGTATGTAAGCATGCAGAGGTTTTGCATGAGGACGGAAGTCTTAATACAGATTTCCTTAGAAGCGCAAAAGCGAGATTTGAATATACCTGTAAGGAAGGCTCACAGACCTATTCACCTAAGTACACCTATATGGGCTTTAGATACATAAGTCTTAGCGGAATAGAGCCTGAAAATGTTGTGGTTACAGGTATTGCTCTTTATTCGGATATTAAACAGACGGGCTATTTTGAATGCTCTAACGAGAGAATAAATAAACTGCAGAAAAATATTACCTGGGGTGCAAAATCCAATTTTGTAGAGATACCTACAGATTGTCCACAGCGTGATGAACGAATGGGATGGACAGGCGATATAGCAGTATTTGCTCAGACAGCAGCCTTCAATTTTGATATGACAAGATTTCTTTCAAAATGGCTTAAGGATATGAGAGCTGAGCAGAGATCAACTGGTGGAATACCAAATACTATTCCTTCGCAGGGGTATGGATTTCCGGTTACAATGCCTGTTATAGCTGTTGATTTCTGGGGCGATGCATCAGTTATGGTACCATGGGCATTATATCAGGCTACCGGTGATAAAAAGATTCTTGAAGATAATTACGAAATGATGTGCAAGTATGTCAAAGCCTGCAAGGGATGGGCAGGACTCTTTTCACTGGGAAAAAACAGATATATATGGAATACACCTAGTGTACTCCACTTTGGAGACTGGGTTGCGCCCGATGTTCCAAAAATGAACCAGTGGCAGGGCAGAAGTAAGTGGACAGCCACAGCGTCTCTTGCTCATACAAGTGGATTACTTGCACGGATTGGCAGAGTGCTTGGTAAAAACAGTGATGCTGATTATTTTGAAAAAATCAGTAAGCGCACAGCCAAGGCTTATGAGTCAAGATTTTTGGATGCAACAGGACACTTAAAGGGACAGGAATTCCAGACAGGATATGTACTTCCGATTTTCTTTGAAATGCTTGAGGGCGAAGTTAAAGAAAAAGCCACAAAGGCACTTGCAGAGATGGTTGCCAAAAACGATTACTGCATCGGAACAGGATTTCCTGGTACGCCATATATATTATTTGCACTTGTAGACAACGGCTATGTGGACGAAGCATACAAAATGCTTCTAAACGATAAATGTCCATCCTGGCTATACGAAGTAAAAATGGGAGCTACAACCATTTGGGAACGTTGGGATGGCCTTGATGAAAACGGAAATTGCCCTATTGGAGATGATGGAACAGATGTAATGATCTCATATAATCATTACGCTTCCGGAGCAGTAGGAGATTTCTTATATAGAAGGGTTCTTGGGGTAGAACCTGTTAAAGCAGGGTATAAAAACTTTAGAGTAAAGCCTGTGGTTAATAAAGCTATTACAGGCGCCAAAGGAAGTGTTGGGACTCCTTATGGCGAGATCAAAATTGATTGGGAAAAAACAGAAAAGGGCTACAGGATGGATATTGAGATTCCTGTAGGAACTACAGCAGAGGTTACACTGCCTGGTAGTGAAACAAAAGTGCTCTCTAGTGGCACCTATACCTTGTAAGGAGAAAAGATGGATAAGAATATTATTTTTGATAACCCAATACTTAGAACAAAAATTAAATCATCAGAAGTAAAACCAAAGGAAATGCTGATTGGATATTTGATCGCACCATTTTGTGCACTTATCTCCAATGCTATTTTTGCATCATATCTGAACAGATATTATTCTGATGTAATCGGCTGGACAGATACATCCACCTTTGGTAACTTTTCAGCATTGTTGCCGATGATTTCTGTGATTTTTGTTGTTATAGGAAATTTGTTTGTAGGTCATCTTATGGACAATACCCGTACTTCACAGGGTAAGGCAAGACCATACATGCTTTTGTCAGCACCGCTGGTAACAATAGCTATTGCATTGCTATTCATGACACCAATAGACATGAGCCCTGCGGCGCAGATGATCTGGATAGCACTTTCCTACAATATCTATTATTCAATAGCCTATCCATTTTACTATACTTCTCATAGCTCAATGGTTGCTCTTTCAACAAGAGACTCCAATAAAAGAGGACTTTTGGCAACCTTTTCAAATGCCTCAGGTGTTGCCTCTGTTGGTTTTGGAGCAAGTATCGTGATTCCAATTTTGCTGCAGAGCTACCTGTTTGTGGAAACAGACGGAGTAATCAATCAGACTCTTAGTTATGAGCACTGGAGAAACATAATGGTAATCCTGTGCGTTATAACAGCTCTTGCCATTCTTTTGGAATACTTTTTTACAAGAGAAAGAATTACTGAAGAAAATATCAAGTTAAATATTGTAGAAAAAAAGCTTCCTATGAAGCAGCAGGTTATGGCCTGTGTTAAAGAAAAATACTGGTGGATAATAATCCTCTATTTCCTTCTGTTCCAGTTTGGCGGTCTGGTAAAAAATGGATCAATGAACTACTACTGCAGATGGATGTTCGATGGAATAACTACTGAATCGGCAGCAGGTACAGCAATGGGACTTTTGGGTGCTATCGGTGGTATCCCTACAGCAATCGGAATGTTCCTTGCATGGCCAATTGCCAATAAGCTTGGAAAACAGAGAGCGGTAACCTATGGACTTGCAATTTCAGTAATAGGTGGCCTTGTAAGTTTCATAAATGTAAATAACTTCATTATTGTTTGTATCGGTGTTGTATTAAAAGGCGTTGGTTCAATACCTGCAATGTACGTTACACTGGCTCTTTTGTCAGATGTTCTGGATCACCTTGAAGCCAAGAATGGATTTAGAAGTGACGGCTTCACCATGTCAGTATATGGCGCGATCATGGTTGGTATGACAGGACTTGGAAACGGCATCATAAATGCTCTTTTGTCAGCAAGCGGATATACAGCTACAGCGGCTGCACAGAATGACTCTGTTAAGACAATGCTTGTAGTATGTTACTTGGGAGTTGAGCTGGTATGCTATGCAGTACTGGTAATCCTTACAAGCTTCCTCAAGGTAGAAAAGCATATCGAGGAAGATCACAAGATTATTCGTGAAAATCAGAAAAAGGCTGTTCTTGCTGAGGGTCGTGAATGGGTTGACCCGGATGAGCAGACAGATAACTAAAGATAAAAATAGAGGTCGGATGATATCGAAGATATCAGAAGGAGATACATTATGAAAAAAATAGATTTTAACAGTGGTTGGAAAGTCAGAGTTCTTAATAGTAATAATGAGTGGAAGGATGTAACACTTCCACATGACGCAATGATATCAGAGAAGAGAACTCTTGATAGTGCCGGAATTCACAATATTGGCTGGTTTGAAGCACTGGACTATGAATATGAAAAGACCTTTTTTGTTCCAAAGGAAATGGAGGGAAAAAGACACAAGCTTTTCTTTGAAGGCGTTTATCACAACTGCGATGTTTATATTAACGGAGAGCATGCGGCATTTCATGCATACGGTTATACAGAGTTTTCAATCTGCATGGATACTTACATCAGATTTGATCAGGAAAATACTGTAAGAGTTATTGCGAGAAACTCTGACCAGCCAAACAGCAGATGGTATTCAGGAACCGGTATTTACAGACCAGTATGGCTCTGTGAGGTTCCACAGCAGTTTATTGTATTAAATGGAATAAAGATAAAAACAGTCTCTTTAGAGCCGGCAACAATTGAAGTACAGGTTGAAACAAATGAAGCCGGTGAAGTACAGGTTGAGATTCTTGATGGTGAAAAAAAGGTTGCATCAGCAAGCAGAAATACCGATGGAAAGACCACACTTACAATGCAGATACTTGATGCAAAATTGTGGGATCTTGAACATACAAATATGTACACCTGCAAAGTGAAATTTGGCGAAGACGAAATGGAAGAAAACTTTGGCATCAGGCTTTTAGAGTATGGCCCTGAGCATGGTCTTACTATTAACAAGAAGCATGTTATTTTAAAGGGTGCCTGCATCCATCATGACAATGGTATTCTTGGAGCCTGCGCATACAAGGAAGCTGAAGAGAGAAAGGTTAGAATCCTTAAAGAGCAGGGTTACAATGCAATTAGAAGCGCACACAATCCTTGCTCAAGAGCTCTTCTTGATGCCTGTGACAGACTAGGAATGCTGGTAATGGATGAATATGTAGATTGCTGGTATATCCACAAGACCAAATATGATTACGTAAATTACCTTGAAAAGAACTGGAAACAGGATCTTAAAGATATGGTAGATAAGGATTATAACCATCCTTCAGTAATCATGTATTCAACAGGAAATGAAGTGGCTGAGACTGGAGAAGAAAAGGGTATTAAGCTCACAGGTGATTTTACCAAGTACTTGCATGAGCTTGATGCTTCAAGACCAGTAAGCTGCGGCGTAAATATATTCTTTAACTTTCTGTATTCTGCCGGCTTTGGTGTTTACAGCGATGATAAAGCTGAAAAAGATGCAGAGAATGCAAATGACAAAAAGAAAAAAGAAAGCAAGCCTGTAGGAAGTGAATTTTACAATACACTGGCAGGAATCTTTGGTGATACAACCATGAAGCTTGGCGCGACCTTCTTTATGTGTGATGTTAAGACAAAAGGCGCATACGCCAACATGGATGTTGCCGGATACAATTACGGTATTCTCAGGTACAAGCATGATCTTAAAAAATATCCTAACAGATTGATTCTTGGTAGTGAGACCTTCTGCAAGGATACCTGGAGATGGCTTACAGTTGCTGAGAAAAACGAAAGACTCATAGGTGACTTTGTATGGGCAGGACAGGATTATATCGGAGAAGCAGGAATTGGCGCCTGGGAATATGAACAGTACGCACCAAAGGATGCAGACAAATCAGGATGGCTCACAGCAGGAAGTGGAAGAGTTGATATTCTTGGATTTACCAACGGAGAAGCAGCCTATACAAGAGTAGTGTACGGCGCTCAGGACAAGCCTGCAATTGCAGTTAAACCTCTTTGCGATGTAGGTACACATTCACCATCAGCCTGGAAGCTGACAGAAGCAATTGAGAGCTGGTCCTTTAGAGGTTATGAAGGAAAGCGGGCATCAGTTGAAGTCTATTCAAGAGACAGCTATGTAGAACTGTTCTTAAATGGAAAGTCTCTTGGTAAAAAGAAGAATAACAAGACCTTCAGAACCTATTACAAGGTTGATTATGAAAATGGTGAATTAAAAGTTATTACTTATGATAAAAATGGTAACAAAGCAAATGAGAATTCACTTATAACAGCTGGAGAAGAGTTAAAGATCAGTATTGAACCAGAAAAGAAACAGGCTACAAAAGGTGAGATAGTCTTTGTTCCCATAAGATATACAGACACTCAGGGAATAAGAAAGCCTTGCGAGCAGCACAATGTAGAGCTTGAAGTTGAAGGTGGAGAACTTCTTGGATTTGGAAATGCCTGTGCATACAACAAGGATGGCTATTGCAAGAACAAGACCTTTACTTACTACGGACAGATGCTTGCAGCAATAAGAGCCGGAGAAGGAAAAGAGATTACTATAACAGCAACTGATGAATCCCGTAAGGAGACAATCAAACTACCAATAGCGTAAGTGCTTTTCCGATTGCGACATAAAAAATGCAACTTGCGACAAGAAGAAAAAAATGGGTTACTGCAATGCTATATTCATAAATGAAGGATGATATCTTGAGTCTTTCAAGAAAGGGGATTACATATTATGAAGAGCGCAAAACTAAAGTGTCTTAAGTGGCGTGGACTCTCAGCCACATGTGCTTCTCTATTGGCAATTTCTATTGGTGCTTTGTGCATCGTAAATGCCAATGCAGCATTTCTTAATTCTCGTCTGGGAACTACTAACCAGAAATACGTTAGTAGTGGTGAATCAGATGTAGATTCAACCTATTTCGAGTCAGATTATTCCAGTCTTGCTGATGTTATAGCAGCAAAAGATGCTCTGGCTGAAGAAATTCAGGAAGAAGGTACAGTACTTCTTAAAAATGAAAACAATGCACTTCCATTAAACATCTCATCTGAAAAAGTGACATTGTGGGGACTTAATTCTCATAACCCAACACTGGGTGGAATGATCGGTTCATCTGTATCACTTGCAGATGGCCAGACATACTATGATATAGAAACAGCTTTTACAGAAAAAGGATTTGATCTTAATCAGACAATGATAGATCTTTATTCAAGCGATGCAGTTAAAGAGTATGCACGTACATCTGCCGGACATGCTCTTACACCATCCTTTGGACCTATCTATGAAAATCCTTCTACATACAATGTAGGTGAAGCACCTGCAAGCGTATATACAAAAGATGTACTTTCATCTGCTGATGACACAGTTGCTATCGTTGTTATTTCAAGAGATAGCTCTGAGGCAGCAGATTATGAAGTTGATATGACAACAGGTACAGATGACAGCTATGAAAGACCTCTTGCTCTTTCTGAATATGAGCAGGATATGATCGAGCTTGCCAAAGAGCATTCAACAAAGGTTATCGTATTGATCAATGCTTCTAACACAATTGAGATTGATGAACTCAAATATGATGATGAAATTGATGCAATCGTATGGGTAGGCGAACCAGGTGCAGTTGGATTCCTCGGTGTAGCTGATGTGCTTAGCGGCGAAGTTAATCCATCAGGACATATGGTTGATACATATGCTGTTAACTCAGCATCTTCTCCAGCTATGGTTAACTTTGGTGTATATTCATATACCAATGCTTCAACATCAAGCGGTTCAGATGCAATGGATTCAAGCAACAAGGCTGACTGGTATATTGTAGAAAACGAAGATATCTACGTTGGATACAAATACTATGAGACAAGATACGAAGACAGTATCCTTGGTCAGGGTAATGCTACAAGTACAGAAGGTTCTTCAAATGGTGGAGCCTGGGACTATGCACTTGAAGTATCTTATCCATTTGGATATGGCCTTTCTTATACAACCTTTGATCAGACTCTTGATAACGTAGAGGTAAACGTTGGCGGTGATTCTACTGCAACAGTTACTGTTACAAACACAGGCGATGTTGCCGGTAAGTCTGTAGCACAGCTCTATGTTCAGTCTCCTTATACAGAAGGTGGTATTGAAAAGAGTGCTATCCAGCTTGTTGGATATGCCAAGACAGATATCTTACAGCCAGGTGAGAGCCAGACTCTTACAATCGAATTTGACTGTGAGTATTTTGCAAGCTATGACGAAACAGCTGTAAAGGCTGACGGTACAGTTGGTGCATGGGTACTTGAAAGCGGAGATTATTACTTTGCAATCGGTAATGGTGCACATGAAGCATTAAATAACGTACTTGCTGTTAAGCTTGGTGATACAGAAAACCTTATTACAACAGCAGATACAGATGTAATTGATACAGCAAGAGTAAGCAAATGGACTCTTGGTGAAACAGATATTGAGACATACTCAGTAGGTGTATCTAACGAACTTGATGATATGGATATCAACAACTATATCGAAGGAACAGTTGAGTACACAACAAGAAGTGACTGGACAAAGGGTTGGGAGACAATTACTGACCTTACACCTACAGATGAAATGATGGTAGGTCTTAGCAACAACCTTTATGAACTCACAGAAAACGGTGATGGAACTGATTGGGATGTTGATAGTGGTCTTACAATCTTCGATGCCCTGATTCTTGATGAAGAAGGAAACGTAGAAGGTGTTAAGGATCTTGATGACGAGTTCTGGGATAAGCTTATTGCTCAGATGACTCTTGATGAAGCTATTCAGTTTATTGAAAAAGGTGGAGATGATATCGAAAATGTTGATTCTATCCTCCTTACAAGAACATATGCAAATGATGGACCTCTTGGATTTACTTATGACCAGGTAGGCGGTTACTACATCCGTTGGCAGGAATCTAACGCAGATGAGCCAACATACGTAACAGAAGATGATGATTATGCAGATTATTCAATGGCTACAATGCCTACAGATCCTGTAGTTGCAGCTACAATGAATGCAGAGCTTGAAGCAAGAGAAGGTGCTCTTTTTGCAGAAGATGGTCTCTGGTCAAACGAGAGCTCACTGTTTGCACCTGGTGTAAACCTTCACAGAACACCTTATAACGCAAGAAACCACGAGTATTATTCAGAAGACTCTATCCTTACATCTCTCACTGCAGTTGCAGTTGTAGATGCTGCTGAGGAAAAAGGTCTTATGATGGAGCCAAAGCACTTTGCATTTAACCATCAGGAATCTAACCGTTCAGGTCTTTCAACATTTGTAAACGAACAGGGTGCTCGTGAAAATGAGCTGCGCTGCTTCCAGAAGCTTATGAGTGAAAACCACTGCTCAGGTATCATGACAGCCTTTAACAGAGCAGGAACAAAATTCGTTGGTGCTTATGAAAACCTCCTTATCGGTATTGCCAGAAATGAATGGGGATACGAAGGCTGGTATAACACAGATATGATCAACGGTGCTGATTACATGAACTGGCGTGATATTACATTTGCCGGTGGCGGTAACTGTCTTACAACATCAGCTTATGACACATCCTCAATCGGAACAATGGCAGCTTCTAAGTCCAAGATTGCTAAGGATACAGCTTTCCAGGAAATGATGAAGTACAACATTAAGTTCTGGCTGTACAAGATTGCAAGCTCTAACGCACTTAACGGTATCAGTGTTGATACAGAAATTGTAAACATCCTTACTTGGTATCAGATTCTGTGCATAGCTCTTATCGCAGTATTTGGAGCTGGAATGCTTGGAACAGGATTTATGGCATTCAAGAAGTATAAAGAGGAAAAGTGAGAAAGGGGTGTAAGACAATGAAGAATTTATCAAAAGGTTTGAGCCTTAGTTTTGTAGCTTGTGTACTATCCCTTGCAGCAACTATTATATATGCATTTGTAATGTACAAGCTTCCGGTAGTATTTGTATTTTTGATCGCTGCTGTATTGCTTTCAGCAGTATATGTTTATAGCGGTGTAAAGGGAGAAGTAAAGGCAGTATTTGGCCTTATTCCATGGTGCAACAGCCTGCTCACAGGAGGAGCTCTTGTAGGAGCTGTTTACCTTATGGTTAACCAGATCGGTTATGTAGTTGCTTCATTGGATACAATAGATACAATTATTGCTTTTATAATTTTT
>JAZRKG010000029.1:0-24524 GCA_045646185.1 Butyrivibrio sp. | reverse complement strand
GAAAAGATAGTGGACTTTGAGTTCTGCAAGACTTGTGCGAACTGGGAGAAGGAGGAGACGGAAGATGATAGCGATTTATAAAAGAGAGTTAAAATCATACTTCCATGGAATTATTGGTCCGTTATTCATTTCAGCTATGCTGCTTATGTTCGGATTCTTTTTTGCTCTGTTTAATATGATTGGTGCAAGTAACAATATAAACGGAGCAGTATATAACCTTGGTTATTGGGGACTTATGTTCCTTATTCCAATTTTGTGTATGCGTTCTTTTTCGGAAGAGCGTAAATCCAAGACAGACCAGCTGCTTTTGACAGCGCCTGTATCAGTTGGACAGATTGTACTTGGTAAATATCTTGCCCTTGTAACAATTTTTGCAATTCCAACTGCTGTATTTTGCTTATTCCCGCTTATTATCAGCACTATGGGAACAATTCCATTTTTATGGAACTACACAGATATCCTTGGATTTTTCTTATATGGTCTGATGCTGATTGCTATTTGTATGTTCTTTTCAACAATCACAGAGAACCAGATCATATGCGCAGTAGTGTCAATACTTGTTATTTTGTTTGGTAATTTGTCATCTAACATTTATGACAATATCAGCAATGAGACAATTGCAAGCTTGTTCGAATCTGTATATGACTTTAGCGGCAGACTTGTAAATATGATGACTGGAACACTTGATGTTACTTCTGTTATTTACTTTATAAGTGTTACAGCACTGTTTTTATTCTTATCAACACAGGTTATACAGAAGAGAAGATATACATTATCAAAGAATACCTTTAGCTTTGGAGCTTATAGCTCAGTTACAGTTATTATAATGATCGTAATTGTTGTAGTAGCTAATTTTGCAGCACTTCAGATTCCTGATTCTTATAGAGAAATTGATGTTACTTCACAGAACCTTTTTTCTCTGACAGATGATACA
Source organism: Butyrivibrio sp. (assembly GCA_045646185.1). Classification (GTDB taxonomy): domain Bacteria; phylum Bacillota; class Clostridia; order Lachnospirales; family Lachnospiraceae; genus Butyrivibrio. The sequence continues at coordinate 23,590 of JAZRKG010000029.1, read as the reverse complement.
AAAACAGTTATCAGCAGCGTTACAGATGATATTACAATCTACTTCCTTGCAGATGAGGATGATTCAGACGGAACTACAAAGGATGAGACTGTAGAAAAGGTACTTCTTCAGTACGCAAACCTTAGTGATAACATTACACTTACTTACATTGATCCACTTATCAATTCACAGTTCGCCAAGAAGTATTCAGATGACAGCCTTTCATATAGCAGTGTTATTGTAGTTAACAATACTAATGAGAGATATAAGGTTGTAAACTACAACGATATGTTTGAAACAGAGTTTGATTATACATATTACACATCAACTCTTACAGGCTATGATATTGAAGGTCAGATCACAAATGCACTTCAGTATGTAATGCTTTCAAGTGACAGCTTTATGACAGCTTATACACTTACAGGTCATAACGAATCATCACTTGGTTCAACATTTACAGAGTTATATACACAGTTTAATATCACAACTTCATCACTTTCACTTCTTACAAGTGAGTCAGTTCCTGAGGATTGTGAGCTGCTTATAATCAATACTCCAACAACAGACCTTACAGAAGATGAGACTAACAGAATTATTGATTATATAGATAATGGCGGAGATATCTTATTTATCTTTGGTTACTCAGATACAGAGATGCTTAATTTTGAAAAGGTTCTTAGCGAATATGGCATATCCGTAGAAGATGGTATGATCATGGAAACATCTAATACAAACCTTCTTGCTGGATATCCTGAATATTATATTCTGCCAGAGCTTGGTTCATCATCAATTGCTTCATCTATTTCCAACTCAGGAAATGTTCTTGCAATTATGTGTGCACCAATGACTTATGAGACTAGTGATGATGTTTCAATTGAGACTATCCTTTCAACAACAGATGGAGCTTATACAGCAGTAGACCCAACAGTTTCAATTGAACAGACTGAAGACTCACTTACAGGCACCTTCTATATCGGACTTATGGCTACAAAGACAATTGATGATGAGACTACTTCTCAGGCTATTGTTTATTCATGCCCTTATATGTTCCTTGATGATGTTGATGCTTATGTACAGGGCAATAACTCAAAGCTCTTTGGAAATACACTTAATGCAGTATCAGATATAGAGGTTGATTATGTAACAATTCCTGTTAAGGAAGTTGATCAGAACCTTTCAATCAACGTATCTATTTGCTATCTTGTACTTTCAGTAATGCTGGCTGCTATCGTTGTTATATTAGTTGCCGGAATAGCTACATGGGTTATTAGGAGTAAAAAATAATGAAAAAACAGAAAATTCAATTGATTGTAATGCTTGTAGTTCTGGTTGCTTTCATTGGTATGTTCTTTGGACTTAAGGCTTATAATGAAGCCAAAGCAAATGAAACAACAGAACCTTTATATACAGCATGGACACTTGATTCCTCAGATATTACAGCTCTTCATATCACTAATAGCGATGATGATTATGAGCTCGAGTATTTTGATGAAACCTGGTACTTCCTTGATGATGATGAAACAGCAGTTACTCAGTCAACTGTTACATCAATGGTTTCAGATTTTTGTGAGATTACATCAGATAAGATAATTGAAAATCCTGAATCGCTTTCAGATTATGGTCTTGAAACACCTGAGATTACAGTTGTTGCTACAATGTCTGATGGAACAACGCATACTTTATATATTGGAGACCTGAATGAGACAGCATCTCTTTACTATGTAATGGTTGATAATGCAGATACAATCTATACTGTAAGCTCTACACTACATACACACTTCAAAAAGACTGCTGAAGACCTGATCGATACATCAGCTTCTACAGAGGAAGCCAGCGATGAGGCGTCTGTTGAAGAGTCTGTAACAGATGATGCTACAGAAGAGCTTAGTAGTGATGAAGCAGCAGAGGCTACTTCTGAAAGCTCAGTTGATGCAGAATCAGAAAGCTCATCAGATGCTTCTTCAGAGGAAAGCTCAGTAAATGATTAAAAATTTTTAGCAGAAAAAATGGCGTGTTAAAACATTTTTTTATTGACTTTGCATAAATAAATGTTAATATGAATTTACCTGCGAAATAATAGAAATGCCTAGTGTTTGTTAATACTGGCTTAGAATTATAGGGGCAGTGTATCCGTGAGGGTATGCCGCCCCTATTCTTGTGTAAATATATCGCAGTGGGGATTATTTGGTGAGGAGATAAAAAGTTGGATATTGAGCGTCAGAAAAAAGCTCCTGTTTATTCAGCGCTTGAGCGTTTTAGAAAGCAGCGAGTTGTGCCTTTTGATGTGCCGGGGCATAAAAGGGGTAGGGGCAACCCTGATTTAGTTAATTTTTTGGGTGACAGATGCGTTGGAATTGATGTAAATTCAATGAAACCTCTGGATAATCTGTGCCATCCTGTATCTGTTATAAGAGATGCTGAAGAGCTTACTGCAGATGCGTTTGGAGCCGCACATTCTTTTTTTATGGTTAATGGGACTACCAGTGCCGTACAGGCAATGGTGCTTTCAGCGTGCAAAAGGGGAGACAAGATCATTATGCCGCGAAACGTACATAAGAGTGCCATCAATGCACTTGTCTTATGCGGCGCAATCCCTGTTTATATTGATCCAAAAGTAGATAAAAAGCTTGGTATTCCTCTCGGAATGGAGCTTGATGATGTTAAAGCTGCAGTAAAAGCTAATCCGGATGCTGTTGCTATTTTAATAAATAACCCGTCTTATTACGGTATCTGTTCTGATCTGCAGTCAATTGTTGATCTGGCTCATGCCAATAATATGATGGCTCTTGTGGATGAAGCCCATGGAACTCATTTGTATTTTGGTCCGGGACTTCCTCTTAATGCCATGAAGGCTGGTGCTGATATGGCAGCTATCAGTATGCATAAGTCAGGTGGTAGTCTTACTCAGAGCTCACTTTTACTGGTGGGACCAAATGTAAATGTTGGTTATGTTAGTAGAATTATCAATCTCAATCAGACAACCAGTGCATCATATCTTTTGATAGCAAGTCTTGACCTCAGTAGAAGAAATCTTGCTCTTTATGGAGCATCAAGCTTTGCCAAGGTTACTGAAATGGCTCGCTACGCAAGAGAAGAAATAAATGATATCGGCGGCTATTATGCCTACGGTTCAGAGCTTATAAACGGAAGCAGCATATATAATTTTGATGAGACCAAGCTTGTAGTTAATACAAGAGCTATAGGTCTTACCGGAATTGAGGTTTATGACCTTTTAAGAGATGAATATGATATTCAGATGGAATTTGGTGATTTATCCAATGTTATGGCTTATATAAGCATTGGCGATCGCATTCAGGATATTGAGAGACTTGCTGGAGCTCTGGCTGATATTAAGAGACTTTACTCTAAGCCTGAGGGAACCTTCTTTTGCGCAGAGTATGTAACTCCTATAGTTAAGGCAACTCCGCAGGAAGCATTCTATTCTGAAAAAGTGAGCCTTCCAATACATGATACTGTTGGAAGGATCTGCGCAGAGTCAGTTATGTGTTATCCCCCTGGAATACCTATTCTGGCACCTGGAGAGGTTATCACCAAGGATATTCTTGATTATATCGACACTGCAAAGGAAAAAGGCTGCGCCATGCAGGGGCCGGAAAGCCCGGATATTTCTGAACTTTTAGTACTAAAGTAATTGTTTGAAGGGAGACTGGTATGATACCTGAAATGGATTATTGGTTTGGTGAATTACACACCAGCAATGTAAAAATATGCATAAGAATTAATGAGCAGCTATTTTCAGATACCAGTGAATTTCAGAGAATAGATGTATTTGATTCTCCTGAATTTGGTAAGTTTCTTACATCAGATGGCAGTATCATTTTTTCAGAAAAAGACGAATTCACATATGACGAAATGATTGTACATGTGCCAATGGCTGTACATCCAAACGTTAAAAGAGTTCTCGTTATTGGTGGAGGCGATGGCGGTGTTGCCAGAGAGCTGCTTCACTATGATGAAATAAAGGTAATTGACGTTGTGGAGCCGGATAAAATGTTTGTGGATGTTTGTAAACAGTTTTTTCCTGACAATGCCTGCGGCCTGGACGATGAAAGAGTGCACGTTTATTATCAGGACGGCCTTAAATTCCTTAGAAAATGTGATGATAAATATGACCTTATAATTAATGATGCTCCAAATCCGCTTGGACATGAAGCAGGTCTTTTTACAAAAGAGTTTTATGGAAACTGCTACAAGGCTCTTCATGATGATGGAATAATGGTTTACCAGCATGGCAGTCCATTCTATGATGAGGATGAGGAAAGCTGCAGATCCATGCACAGAAAGGTTTGCAAGTCCTTCCCTATTAACAGGGTTTATCAGGCTCATATTCCAACTTGTCCTGCAGGATACTGGCTGTTTGGATTTGCCTCTAAAAAATATCATCCTTTAAAGGATTTTGATGAGAAGAGCTGGAACGACAGAGGTATAAAGACCTGGTATTATACAACAAATCTTCATAAGGGAGCGTTTATGCTTCCAAAGTATGTTGAGGATTTGCTTGAAGAGGAAGAAGAAGGCTGATTTATAGCTTAGACGTTTATATAAGTTTATTTAACGGAGGTTTTTGTTATGAGTAGATTATTAGTTATTGGTTGTGGTGGTGTTGCACAGGTTGCAATTTGGAAATGCTGTCAGAATGATAAGACCTTTACAGAGCTTTGCATTGCCAGCAGAACTGTTTCAAAGTGCGATGACCTGAAGGCAAGAATAGAAGAAAAGGGTACTAATGTAAAGATTACTACAAGAGCAGTAAATGCTGATAATGTAGAGGAGCTTGTTGCTCTTATAAACGATTACAAGCCAGATACAGTACTTAACGTAGCACTTCCATATCAGGATCTTACAATTATGGATGCTTGTCTTGAGTGCAATGTTAATTATGTTGATACAGCCAACTATGAGCCTGAAGATACAGATGATCCAAAGTGGCGTGAAATTTATGAAAAGCGCTGCAAGGAGCTTGGCTTTACAGCTTATTTTGATTACAGCTGGCAGTGGGCTTATAAAGAGAAATTTAAAGAAAAAGGTCTTACAGCCCTTCTTGGAACAGGCTTTGACCCGGGTGTAACAAGCGTATTTACAGCTTATGCTTTAAAACACTATTTTGATGAAATTCATACAATCGATATTCTCGACTGTAATGGTGGTGACCACGGTTATGCTTTTGCAACAAACTTCAATCCTGAAATTAACCTCAGAGAAGTTTCTGCAAACGGAAGCTATTGGGAAGATGGTCACTGGGTAGAAACAGAGCCAATGGAAATCAAGAGAGTATATGATTTCCCACAGGTTGGTACAAAGGATATGTACCTTCTTCATCATGAAGAAATTGAGGCTCTTGCCAAGAATATTCCTGGTGTAAAGAGAATTCGTTTCTTTATGACCTTTGGACAGAGCTATCTTGATCATATGAGATGTCTTGAAGATGTTGGTATGCTTTCTACAAGCCCGATTATGTTCGAGGGTAGAGAAATTGTTCCTATTCAGTTTTTGAAGGCGCTTCTTCCTGACCCTGCAACACTTGGTCCTAGAACTGTTGGTAAGACCAACATTGGTTGTATCTTTACCGGAGTAAAGGATGGCAAAGAAAAGACAGTATACATCTACAATGTATGCGATCACCAGGAGTGCTACAAAGAACTTGGAAGCCAGGCAATCAGCTATACAACAGGTGTTCCGGCAATGATCGGTACAGCTCTTGTTGCAAGCGGAGTATGGAATAAAAAAGGTGTATTTACAACAGATGAATTTGATCCGGATCCATATATGGAAATGCTTGGAGAATATGGTCTTCCTTGGGTTGTAGATGAAAATCCTGTTCTTGTTGACTGATACTATTAAATCTAAACCCTGCTTTTGGCAGGGTTTAATCTTTGAAAAGAGACTTTAAGATGCTAAAAACACCAGTTTATATAATTGATGAAAAGGCCATGATAAAAAACCTTGAGATACTAAAGGGTGTCGAAGAAAAAAGCGGGGCACATATTCTTTTGGCTCAGAAAGCTTTTTCCGGTTTTTGCATGTATCCTTTGATTTCAAAATACATATCCGGCGTTACAGCCTCTGGTTTATATGAAGCAAGGCTTGGAGCAGAGGAATTTAAAAAAGAAAACCACGTGTTTTCACCTGCTTTTACAAGTAATGAAATGGAAGAGCTTGTTAAAATATGTGACCACATAAGCTTTAACTCTTTATCTCAATTGGAAGCTCATAGAAATATATGGCAGCCTTATGCTAATGATGGAAGACTTGGTGTCGGAATTCGCATAAACCCTGAATTTTCCACTCAGGATGGACATGAAATATATGACCCTTGTGCTCCGGGCTCAAGACTTGGAATAAGGCTCTGCGATATGCCAGGTGAACTTCCGGCGGCAGTTAATGGACTTCATTTTCACACTCTATGTGAGCAGGGCTTTGAGCCATTGCAGGAGACCTTTAACGAATTTGAGAAAAATTTTGGCAAATATCTTAAGTTGCCGCAGATAAAATGGTTAAACCTTGGCGGTGGCCATCATATTACTAAGCCTGACTATGATGTGGAAGGGCTGATACGTCTGGTTAAATATATAAGAGATGAATATGACGTTGAAGTTTATCTGGAGCCTGGTGAAGCAATTGCTCTTGATGCAGGAGATCTTGAGACAACTGTAATGGATATTGTCTATACAGATACACTGCCAGTCCTTATTCTTGATACATCTGCTGCCTGCCACATGCCAGACGTTCTTGAGATGCCTTATAGGCCTCCTCTTAAGGATTCTGGAGAAATCGGAGAGAAAAGTTTTGGCTACAGACTTTCCTCCAGAACATGCCTTGCAGGTGATGTCATAGGAGATTACAGCTTTGATAGAAAAATAGAAATCGGCGACAGACTTACCTTTAAGGACATGGCCATATATTCTATGGTTAAAAACAATACCTTTAACGGTATGCCACTGCCTGATATTGCTGTAAGGGATGCTTCCGGCAATGAACGCGTTATAAAAGAGTTTGGATATCAGGATTTCAAAAACAGATTATCATGATTTATGCCACAATTAAAAATGGCACAAATAAAACAAAAGGATTATTTCAATGGTTATAAATTCTACACCTAAAAAAGATGGCTATAGAATGCCTGCAGAATATGAACCTCATGAAGCAACCATTATGATCTGGCCCACAAGACCTGGCAGTTGGGGAAAAGATGCTTCAAAAGCAAAAGAGGCTTTTAAACAGATCTTTACCGAGATAGTAAAAAGTGAAAAGCTTATTTTACTTGCTGACAGGGAACATATTGATGAAGCCAGGGACTGCGTAAAAGCTTTAGAAAATGTTGAAATATATGATATTGAGTCCAATGACTCCTGGGCAAGAGACGTTGCACCTACATTTATAAAAGATGATTTTGGCAGCGTCCGTGCCATAAACTGGGAATTTAATGCCTGGGGCGGAGATTTTGATGGATTATACAAGGACTACAGGCTTGATAATGAGATTCCTTTTAAGCTCTGCGAAAAAATGAAGGTTGATGTCTACGATGCAGCTCCATTTGTACTTGAAGGCGGAAGTATTCATACGGACGGCGAAGGCACCGCAATTGTTACTAAGGCCTGTCTTCTTAGCAAAGGTCGAAATCCTGAGCTTTCCATGGAAGAGATTGAAGCATATCTAAAGAATTACATGGGTGTAGAAAAGGTTTTGTGGCTCCCAAACGGCATCTATATGGATGAAACCAACGAGCATGTAGACAATGTCTGCGCCTTTGTAGGAAAGGGTCAGGTGGTTCTTGCCACTACTGAAAATAAGGATGATCCACAGTACAAGCTTTCCATGGAGGATCTTGAATATCTGGAAGGGCAGACAGATGCAATGGGAAGAAAATTAACAGTATTTAAGCTTCCAATTCCAGATCATCCTGTTCTTGTAAATGAAGCTGACCTGGATAACTTTGAGTTTGAAGAAGGGGAAGATACCCGCGAGGCTGGCGAAAGACTGGCTGCCAGCTACGTGAATTTTTATTATACCAACGATGAGGTTTTAATACCTGCTTTTGGTGGCGAAAATAAGGAAAGCGATGACAGAGCTGCTGAGATTTTACAGTTTATCTGTAAAACCAGAAAGGTGGTGCAGATTCCTGCAAGACAGATTCTGCTTGGCGGTGGTAATATACATTGTATAACTCAGCAGGTTCCGGTAAAGAAACCAGGAACCATCAAAAATATGATGAGGTTTGTGTGATATGTCTAAGGTGAAGGTTGCTGCATTACAGTTTGGCTGTAGTAAAGATGTAAACGTAAGTATAGAAACTGCTCTTAAGCTTGCAAGAGAGGCTGCTTCAAAGGGCGCAAAGATAATACTTCCTCCGGAGCTTTTTGAGAGACAGTATTTTTGCCAGGAAAGGCGCTATGAATACTATAATTTTGCCAAATCTGCAGAAGAAAATGATGCTGTAATTGCATTTAAAAAGCTTTGCAAAGAATTTGGAGTTGTAGTTCCCGTCAGCTTTTATGAAAAAGACGGCAATGTCCTTTATAACAGCGTATGCATGATTGACGCAGATGGAAGTAGTCTTGGTGTTTATAGAAAAACACATATTCCTGATGACCATTTTTACCAGGAGAAGTTTTATTTTACACCTGGAAATACAGGATTTAAGGTATTTAAGACCGCTTATGGCAATGTAGGCGTTGGTATATGCTGGGATCAGTGGTTTCCTGAAACTGCAAGGTGCCTAGCACTTAATGGAGCTGACATTATTCTGTATCCGACAGCAATCGGAAGCGAGCCAATCCTTGAGGTTGATTCTGCAGGGCACTGGATGCGCACCATGCAGGGACATTCTGCTGCCAATATTATTCCAGTGGCTGCTGCCAACAGAATAGGCCTTGAAGAGGTTGAGCCATGTGAGGCAAATGGCAATCAGAAATCTGGTCTTGAATTTTATGGTTCAAGCTTTATTACAGACCACACAGGTGATGTTTTAGCAAAAGCTTCAAGAGATAGTCGGGAAATACTTTATGCGGAATTTGATTTTGACGCAATAAGAAATGACAGACTTTCATGGGGGCTCTTTAGAGACAGAAGGCCTGATATGTATAAAGACATCGTAGAAAAATAAGCCTTTTATTTTTTATAATATTGTACTATAATGTGATTTCTGAGCATATATGAAAAAATGATTAAGGAGTGGGCTTTAGCCTGATAGCTTATTATAATGACATTATTCGATGGAAAAAAGGATTGCGTTTATAAGATAAAACGCTTGAATTTCACAGAAAAAAATGCCACTGACAGGCTTTCCTGCATGGGTGTTACAGCAGGTAGTCAGGTTACTGTTATTGGAAAAAAGGAAACCGGCGGACTTTTGATACAGCTTGAAAATAAACAGATTGGTCTTTGCAGAACCTTTGCAGACGGTATTGAAATAGAAGAGGTTTCATAAAATTAGCATTATAAATTAGGAGCGAAAAAATGGTTAAGATTAGAACAAGATATGCACCAAGTCCTACAGGAAGAATGCACGTAGGTAATTTTAGAACAGCTCTTTATGCTTACCTTATTTCCAAGCATGAAGATGGTGATTATATCCTCAGAATCGAGGATACAGACCAGGAGAGATATGTTGAAGGTGCCACAGAGATTATTTATCAGACACTTAAGGATACTGGTCTTAAGCATGATGAAGGTCCAGATATTGGCGGTCCTGTAGGTCCTTACGTACAGAGTGAGAGACAGGCTGCTGGTATTTATATGCAGTATGCAAAAGAGCTTGTTGAGAAAAATGAAGCATATTATTGTTTCTGCACTCAGGAAAGACTTGCAACACTTACTCAGGTAATTGACGGCAAGGAAATCAATGTTTATGACAAGCATTGTCTTCACCTTTCCAAGGAAGAGGTAGAGAAGAATCTTGCAGAAGGAAAGCCTTTTGTTATTCGTCAGAATAACCCTACAGAAGGAACAACAACCTTCCATGACGAGCTCTACGGAGATATTACAGTAGATAACAAAGAACTTGATGATATGATTCTCATCAAGTCAGATGGATATCCAACCTACAATTTTGCTAACGTAGTAGATGACCATCTCATGGGAATCACACACGTTGTTCGTGGAAATGAGTATATTTCATCATCTCCAAAGTACAACAGACTTTATGATGCATTTGGATGGGAAGTTCCAAAGTACATCCACTGCCCACTTATCACTGATGAGGATCACCACAAGCTTTCAAAGAGAAGTGGTCATTCTTCTTTTGAAGACCTTATCGAGCAGGGCTTTTTAGCTGAGGCTGTTGTTAACTTTGTAGCTCTTCTTGGCTGGTCTCCAGATGATAACACTGAGATCATGAGTCTTGAGGACCTTATTAAGAAATTTGATTATACAAGAATCAATAAATCTCCAGCTGTGTTTGATTACACAAAGCTTCGCTGGATGAACGGTGAATACATTAAGGCAATGGATAAGGATAAGTTCTATGAGCTTGCACTTCCATATATGCAGGAAGCTATCAAGAAGGACGTTGATTACCATAAGATTGCTGATATGATTCAATCAAGAATTGAAATCTGGCCAGATATTTATGACATGATTCATTTCTTTGAAGAAATGCCTGAATATGAGACAGATATTTACTCACACAAAAAGATGAAGACTGATAGTGAGTCTTCACTGGCAGTTTTAAAAGAGCTTCTGCCTATTTTTGAGGCTCAGTCTGATTACACTAATGACGCTCTTTATGAGACTGTAAAGAAATACATTGAAGAAAAGGGCTACAAGAACGGATATGTTCTCTGGCCTCTTAGAATCGCTGTTACAGGAAAGGCTATGACTCCATGTGGCGCTACAGAAGCAATGGAAATCATTGGTCATGATGAGACAGTAGCAAGAATTAAAAAAGGAATAGAGTTACTTGAGAAATAATACCCATTTAAAGGGTAATGCTGCTCAGATTCGTGCTATAGAGCACGTTAATGGTCCGGCACTTGTTGTTGCCGGACCTGGAAGCGGCAAAACCTTTGTTATCATTCAAAGGGTCCGGCATCTGATTGAAGAGGCCAGTATAGATCCTGGAAATATTTTAGTAATCACTTTTACTAAAGCAGCTGCGCTCGAGATGCAGCATCGATTTTTTAAACTAACCGATTCTGGTTACCCTGAAGTTGCCTTCGGCACCTTCCATTCCATTTTTTATAACATATTACGAATATCCGGAAATATGAATGATATTCATCTAATAAGTGAAATAGAAAAATATAAGCTTATAGATAATATACTGAAAAATGTTAAATATTCTAATAATCTAAAGGATGATATTAGCGCAGATGTAATTGCTAATATACTTTCTGAAATAAGCAGAATTAAAAATGAAGGCGATTTGTGCTTTAGAATAAATGAAAATATGCCATTCAGGGATTATTTTGAACAGATATTTAAGGAATATCACAAGCAATTAAAGGAACTAAATAAAATTGATTTTGATGATATGATTTTTAAAAGCTATGATTTTTTAAAATCTAATCCTCAGATTCTTTCTAAATGGCAGGAACGCTTCAGATACATTTTGGTTGATGAAGCGCAGGATATCAATAATTCGCAATGGCTTTTGATTAAGCTTTTGACCTCAAAAAATAATAATCTGTTTATGGTCGGAGATGATGACCAGTCTATTTATGGCTTTAGAGGGTCCAAGCCTGAAATCCTTATGAATTTTAAAGACAGCTTTAAAGATTGTGAGCTGATTTTGTTAAACATAAATTACAGATGTGCCAGTAATATTTTAAAGGATTCACTGGTTGTAATTAATGATAATAAAAATCGTATAAAAAAAGACATAAAAGCGGGCAGTGACCAGACTGGTCAAGTTGACTACATAAGTCAAAATGATACTATAACTGAGTCTGAGAGCATTGAAGCTTTTATTAAGCAACATAAGAATGAAGAGAATAATATTGCGATTCTCTGCCGTACAAACAGAGCTGTATATCAGATGACTCAGTTTCTGATGAGCAGAGGAATTAACTGTGCTGTTAATCTCAAAATAGACTCTGTTTACAATGACAGATATATAAAGGATATCCTTGCTTATTTAAGGTTTGCTTTTATTGAGAAAAGCAGAAAAGATTTTTTGATGATTATGAATAAGCCTGTCAGGTATATAAAACGTGATGCTCTAAAGAGCGAAATTGTTCTGGAGAAGGATTTGATTAGATATTATCAGGGAAACATTCAAATGCAGTCTGTAATTCAAAGACTTTTTAGAGATCTAGACAGAATAAGTAATTTTCAGCCTTTTTTGGCTATAAAATATATTAGAACCATTATTGGCTATGACAAATTTGCTCTGACAGATAAGGGTGAAGAAGCCAGAAATCACATATTGACAGTTCTTGATCAATTTGAGATCAAAGCCAGGGAATATAAAGATTGTGATTCTTTTTTTGCCTATATTAATGACTATAATTCTAAGATTGAGCTGGAGAATAAAAAGTTAAAAAAGTCAGGTAATAAAAGTGGTGTGAAGCTTATGACTTTTCATGCTTCAAAGGGCCTGGAATTTGATTATGTTCTTATTCCTGATGTAAATGAGGGACTTATTCCTGGAAGAAGAGCCATTACAGATGCGGATATGGAGGAAGAAAGAAGAATGTTTTATGTAGCAATGACAAGGGCTAAGAAGGAGCTGCATATTTTTTATCTGACAGGAAGCAAAGAAAATGCCATGATGCCCTCCAGATTTATTAAAAAGCTAATAAAACAAAGAGTTACAACGATTTAAAAGTATGTTATTATGATAACAGGTAGGCATGAATGTTATTTATAGCATTAACTATTGATTTGTCAGATTTAAAAGAAATGAGGAATTTATGAGTCAGGTTGAATTTTCTGAAATTGCAAAAGCAATGAATACAAAGATTGAAAACGATGAACAGATTACTGTTGATCTTGAGCTTGATGATGGCAAGACAGTTACCTGTGCTGTTATTATTGTTTTGACAGTTGAAGGCACTGATTATGTTGTTCTTTTGCCACTTGATGAAAAGGGACAGAACAATGATGGTAATGTATGGTTCTATCGTTTTATTCAGAAAAATGTTGATGCTGAACCAGAGCTTGGTTACATTGACAGCGATGAAGAATATGAAAATGTTGCAGAAGCATTTAATCTATATCTGGATGATGTTGAATTCGACGAATTAGTCGAAGTTGACCCTAAGGATATTCCAGAAGAGTAATAATTATTCTGGAAATGCAGGATTTATTTCATGATTTGCTTGAATATGGCAAATGTTGCAAGTTTTATTGCGGCATTTGCCTTTTTCTTTTAAAATTCAAGGATTTAAAAGAATAAATTCTCATTTAACAATAATGCAATAAGGCTCTGATTGTGTTAAGATAGAATGGATTGTCAATTCATAAAATATGGGTGTTTGAATGAAAACATTAAAAGGAATTTCTATTACTAATTTTAAAACTTCATATGAGAGATCCTTTATCCCAGGCGTTAAGACTGATGGAAATGATTTGTGCATATGCGCATCCTTTAGTAGTACTGCAAAAGAGTGCGGAATTGTTTTATTTAAAAAGGGTGTAAAAAATCTGGTATTATTTTCCGAAGAATATCGAACAGGAAATCTATATAGTATCAGATTAAAGGATGCAGCAGGTCTTTATGATTCCTATATGCTCTATGAAGATGGTGAGCTTATCTGCGATCCAAGAGCAACCAGAATATACGGCCTTGAGAAATTTGGAAGCTTCATTGATGAAACTGAGCTTCGTTGCGGATTTTTGCATCAGGATGAAAGCTTTAAAGCTTACAACCCTTTGAATATCAAATATGAGGATAGTTTTGTTTATCTGCTTCACGTAAGGGGATATACCAAAAATTCAAATTCAGGTATAGAAACATCCCTACGCGGAACCTTTAAGGGTCTTACTAAAAAGATTGATTATATTAAATCTCTTGGCGTAACAACTGTTGAGCTTATGCCAATTTATGAGATGCAGTCTTTTGACAGAATTCCAACAAACGGAAGGCCTTTAGATGCATTTTCTGATAACAAAAAACAGACTGAGATTTTATATAGCGAAAATGGAAAACTCAGAAATGAAAAAACCGATTATGGAAAATTGAATTTCTGGGGGTATAAAAAGGGCTGGTATTTTGCGCCTCGTTCTGCTTACAGCTATGACAAGGAAAATGTTGAAGCTGAAGTAAAGAACATGATAGATGAGTTCCATAAAAAAGGTATTGAAGTTGTTTTACAGTTTTATTTTCCATACGATGTATCAGATTACCTGATTATTGATTGCCTTAGATTCTGGGCTTGTGAATATCATATTGATGGCTTCCACTTGAAGGGTGATGATCTGCCTATTAAGACTATAAGCTCTGATCCTGCACTTTCTGATATCAAGATATGGTATGAGTGGTTTGACTATGGTAAAATAGGAGACCTTGCGAAATCAAGATTCCTTCCAAGAAGACTTGCAGAATATAGAGATTCCTATATGTTTACTGCAAGAAGATTTCTTAAGGGCGACGATTGCACCATGGCTGAATTTATTGGTAATGAGATTGCTAATAGTAATGAACATGGAATCATAAATTATATTGCCAATTATGACAGCTTCAGACTTGCAGACCTTGTTGCCTATGAGCATAAGCGCAATGAGGACAATGGTGAAAATAATAAAGATGGCACAGACAATAACTTAAGCTGGAACTGCGGTATTGAAGGCAATACCAAAAAACTAAACATCCTTAGACTCCGTAAGCGCCAGATGAAGAACATCCTTACGATGCTTCTTTTGGCACAGGGTACTCCTATGTTATTTGGCGGAGATGAGTTTGGAAACAGTCAGGGCGGTAACAACAATCCATATTGTCAGGATAATGCAATTGGCTGGGTGGACTGGAACGGCCTTAATAAAAATGCTGATCTTGTTGAATATGTAAAGGCAATTGCAGGACTTAGATTCAAGCATAACGCTCTTCATAGTGAAAAGCCTTTTAAG
The DNA here is from genome assembly GCA_045646185.1 of Butyrivibrio sp. Taxonomy (GTDB): domain Bacteria; phylum Bacillota; class Clostridia; order Lachnospirales; family Lachnospiraceae; genus Butyrivibrio. The sequence continues at coordinate 8,584 of JAZRKG010000029.1, read as the reverse complement.
CTTATGGATTACAAAGCCTGCGGTTATCCTGATCTTTCATACCATGGACAGGAGGCCTGGAGACCTGATCTGTCCAATTACAGCCATAGTATAGGCCTTTTGTATTCAGGTCTTTATGGTGATGATGAAAAAGATAACAGCTTTATTTATGTTATTTATAATATGCACTGGACGCCTATAAAGTTTGCTCTTCCTGAGCTTCCTGAAGGTCTTAAGTGGCATATTTTATCTACAACAGGTGAGACCAAAACTGCCCGTGATGCTGATATTAAAAAGCATATGGAAATTGAATGCGAAGAACGTTCCTGTGTGATCTTTATCAGTAAAGGTCAGATAAAGAAACAGGCAGAAAATGAAAACGACAAGGCAAAACAGCCTTTTTGAAAAGAGTAGTATATGAGTGATATTGATTTTGAAGACTTCCCTGATGCCAGCCTTCCAAAGCTTACTCTTGGTAATATATTAGGGAATTTTAATACTGTAACTAAACATAGACATCTTGTCAGAAAATATTGCTTTAAGATGGGACTTTACTGGCAGGGACTTACCCATGACCTTTCCAAGTATTCACCATCTGAATTCTGGATCAGTGCCAGATTTTACCAAGGGACAAGAAGCCCACACGCAGCACTGCGTGAACAGTTTGGCTTTTCGCCAGGCTGGCTTCATCATAAAGGCAGAAACAAACACCATTATGAATATTGGTTAGACTTCAAAAAGAATACTCCGGGGTGCATATATCCCTGCAGAATGCCGGACAGATATATTGCAGAAATGGTTGCAGACAGAATAGCAGCCTGCAGAACCTATGAGGGTGATAATTATACCTTAAGTTCAGCACTTGCTTATTACAATAAAGCGCCTGAAGCAAATCTTATGCATCCATACACAAGAGAAAAGCTGGAACTTTTTTTGCATATGATTGAGGAAAAGGGAGAAGATTATACCTGCAATTATATTCGAAAAGAATTTTTACAGAAAAGAGGGTGAATATGTCTACTACAAAGGTTGAAGACGTAATCGACAGATTTATACGTTATACAAAATATGATACTCAGTCAGATGAGAATACAAATACAAGTCCTTCAACTGCAAAGCAGCATGAGCTTGCAAAACAGCTTGAAAAAGAACTTATAGGTATTGGCTGTAGTGATGTTTATTATGATAAAGAACACTGCTATGTCTATGCCACAATTCCTTCAAACGTATCAGGAAAGCATCCTGTAATTGGATTTATTTCTCACATGGATACATCTGATGCTGTTTCAGGTAAAGATGTTAAGGCAAGAATTGTTGAAAAATATGATGGCAAGGACATTGTTTTAAACAAAAAAGAAAATGTTATTTTATCACCAGCTGATTTCCCTGAGCTCAAAAATCATGTTGGAGAAGACATTATTGTTACTGACGGGACAACTCTTCTTGGTGCTGACGATAAGGCTGGCATATCTGAGATCATGACAATGGCTGAGACTCTGCTTAAGAATCCTCAGATACCTCATGGCGAGATCAGAATTGGCTTTACTCCGGATGAAGAAATCGGAGAAGGTACTAAATTCTTTGATATCAAGAGATTTGGCGCTGATTACGCTTATACAGTTGATGGTGGCAAGCTTGGTGAGCTTGAATATGAAAACTTCAATGCTGCAGAGGCAGAGCTTATAATAAATGGCCGAAGTGTTCATCCTGGTGATGCCAAGAATAAAATGATAAATGCAACACTTATTGCATATGAGTTTAATTCCATGCTTCCTGTATTTGATAATCCTATGTATACAGAAGGCAGAGAAGGCTTTTATCACCTCACAATGATGAAGGGAACCTGCGAAAAGGCTGTTGTTTATTACATCATCAGAGACCATGATATGGATAAGTTTAAGGAAAAGAAGGATAGAATTAGGGCTATCACAAATTACCTTAACGAAAAATATGGCAAGGGAACAATAGAGCTTACACTTGAGGATTCCTATTACAACATGATTGAGAAAATCAAGCCACATATGCATCTTATAGATATTGCAACTAAGGCTATGGAAGACGCAGGGGTAACACCTATTACAAATCCTATCCGCGGAGGCACAGATGGTGCAGCGCTTTCCTTTAAGGGACTGCCTTGTCCAAACCTTTGCACAGGCGGATACAATTATCACGGCAAATATGAATATGCATCAGTTCAGGAAATGCGTAAGGTAGTAGAGATTTTATTGAACATTGCTTCAATTTATGGCGAATATGAAGGTAAATAACCTTCTGGATTTATATTTAGAAAGTTTTGGTTTTTAGTTTTTTATGAATAAAGATATAGTTTTTTCAAATCAGATTACAGAATACTCAGAAAATGAGACTTTAAGACAACAGGAGTTCATGGACAAGGCAAAAGAGTATGTCAATAACCTTGCCAAAGAGCTTGGCAGAAGACCTGTTGCCTGCGTTATAACCTTTGGCTGTCAGATGAATGCCAGAGATTCAGAAAAGCTAATTGGTGTTCTTGAACAGATTGGATATGAAATCAGCGAAAACGAGGATTCAGATTTCGTAATCTACAACACCTGTACAGTTAGAGACAATGCTGACCAGCGAGTTTTTGGCAGACTTGGACTTGTCAGCAGCTATAAGAAAAAGAAGCCTTGGATGAAAATTGCTCTTTGCGGCTGCATGATGCAGGAGCAGGTTTCCATCGACAAGATTAAAAAGAGTTATAGATTTGTAGATTTGATTTTTGGTACATTTAACCTGTTTAAATTTGCTGAGCTTCTTTGCACAATGTATGATTCTGACCGCATGATAATTGATATTTGGAGAGAGAGCAACAAAATCGTTGAAGACCTTCCTGTATCAAGAAAGTATTCTTTCAAGTCAGGTCTGAATATCATGTTTGGATGCAATAACTTCTGTTCTTACTGTATCGTTCCTTATGTAAGAGGACGCGAAAAGAGCAGAAAGCCTATAGATATCATAAGAGAGGCTGAAAGGCTAGCAGCTGATGGCGTTAAGGAAATCATGCTTCTTGGACAGAACGTAAACTCCTATGGAATCGGTCTTGAAGAGGAGGATAAGATTTCTTTTGCTGAGCTTATTACAGAAGTATGCAAGATAGATGGTATTGAGCGCGTAAGATTTATGAGCTCACATCCAAAGGATCTTTCTGACGAGCTTATTGCTGCAATCAGAGACAACCCAAAGATTGCAAGGCATATACACCTTGCGCTTCAGTCCGGTTCTGACAGAATACTTAAGAGAATGAATCGTCATTATACTAAAGAGGATTTCCTTACACTGGTTGATAAGATCAGAACGCAGATTCCTGATGTAGCAATTACAACAGATATCATCGTGGGATTTCCTGGTGAGACTGAGGGAGATGTTGACGAGACAATCGATGTTGTAAAAAAAGCTGCTTTTGAAAACGCTTTTACTTTTATATATTCAAAGAGAACAGGTACACCTGCTGCCGCTTTTGAGGATCAGGTGCCTGAAGAAGAAGTAAAAAAGAACTTCAACAAGCTTCTTGAGGTTGTACAGGAAACTGCACATGCACAGTCTGGAAAGTTTGAGGGAACAACTCAGAGAGTTTTGGTTGAAGAAGTAAATGAACATGACAATACACTGGTTACCGGAAGAATGTCTAACAATACACTTGTACATTTCCCGGGTGACGCAACTCTTATAGGTTCATTTGTTAATGTTCATTTGGATAGATGCCATGGTTTTTATTACATGGGCAAAATGGAGGAAAATTAAAGGGTGGAAAAGGTTGATTTAAGCCAGGTTTCTCCAATGATGCAGCACTATCTGAGCATGAAGGAAGAGTATAGTGACTGCATTCTCTTTTATCGATTGGGGGATTTTTATGAGATGTTCTTTGAAGATGCAAAGATTGTCTCTAAGGAATTGGAACTAACACTTACAGGTAAAAGCTGTGGTTTGGAAGAAAGAGCGCCAATGTGTGGCGTTCCTTTCCATGCAGCCGATACCTATCTCAATAAACTGGTTTCTAAAGGCTATAAGGTTGCAATCTGCGAACAGCTTGAAGATCCAAAGCAGGCTAAAGGCATAGTAAAGAGAGATGTTATAAGAGTAGTGACTCCTGGAACAAATCTCAATATGCAGTCACTTGAAGAGACTAAGAATAATTATCTCATGTGCATTTTTTATTCATCAGATAAAAGTGGTCTTGCCATAGCTGATGTATCAACAGGAGATTATTATCTTACAGAAGTTGATTCAACCAGAGCCATCTTAGATGAAATCAATAAATACAATCCTTCTGAGATTATATGCAATGATGCCTTTACCTTTAGCGGCATCGATACAGATGATATCAAAAACAGACTTGGAATTACACTATATCCGCTTGAGTCAAAATATTTTGACGAAGATAGCGCCAAAAGACTTTTAATGAAGCACTTTAAGGTTAATTCCCTGATTGGTCTTGGTATTGATGAATTTCCTATTGGAATAATTGCGGCAGGTGCTATTTTGCAATATCTCATGGATATGCAGAAATCAGAAGTTGCAAATCTGATTCATATATATCCATACCTGACCAATAAATATATGCTTCTTGACAGTTCAACCAGAAGAAACCTTGAGCTTGTTGAAACCATGCGTGATAAACAAAAGCGTGGAACTCTTTTATGGGTTCTTGATAAGACCAAAACAGCCATGGGTGCAAGAACGCTTAGAAGCTATATAGAGCAGCCTCTTATTGAACTGGAAGAAATGAAAAAGAGGCAGGGTGCAGTTGAAACTCTGGTAAAGAATTCAATTGCAAGGGATGAGCTTAGAGAGTATCTGAATCCTATTTATGACCTTGAAAGACTTATGTCCAAGATCGTATATAAGACTGCTAATCCACGTGATCTGCTTGCTTTTAGAGCTTCACTTGAAATGCTTCCTGCAATCAAAATCGTTCTTAAGGATTTGGAAGGCGATGAAGAGCTTTGCAGAATCAATAATGAAATCGATCCTTTAAAGGACATTTATGACCTTATTGACAAATCCATTATTGAAGAGCCGCCGCTTGTAATTAGGGAAGGCGGTATCATCAAGGATAGCTTTGATGAAAACGTCGATCATTTCAGACAGGCCAGCACTAATGGAAAACAGTGGCTTGCAGAGCTGGAAGAAACAGAGAGACAAAATACAGGCATCAAAAACTTAAGAATAAAATACAGTAATGTTTTTGGCTATTCCTTTGAGGTTACCAACAGCTTTAAGGATAAGGTGCCTGATTACTTTATCAGAAAGCAGACTCTTACTAACTGTGAGAGATATACAACTCCAAAGCTTAAAGAGCTTGAGGATACAATTCTTAACGCACAGGACAAGCTTAATGGCCTTGAATACGAGCTTTTCTGCCAGATCAGAGATGCTATAGGTGATGAAATCAGCCGTATATCTGCAACAGCAAAAGCAATTGCTGTACTTGATGTATACTGCAGCCTTGCATACGTTGCTGAAAAGAACCATTTTGTAAAGCCAACTCTTAATGATAAGGGCATTATCAATATCAAAGACGGCAGACACCCTGTTGTTGAAGCTCTTATGGATTCAACAGATATGTTTATTGCCAATGATACGCTGCTTGATAACAAAAAGCATCTGATATCAATAATTACCGGACCTAATATGGCTGGTAAGTCTACATTTATGAGACAGACAGCACTTATCGTGCTGATGGCTCAGATTGGAAGCTTTGTACCGGCAAGAAGTGCCAATATTGGTATTGTAGATCGTATTTTCACAAGAGTTGGAGCTTCTGATGATCTTGGAAGCGGACAGTCTACATTTATGGTGGAGATGAATGAGGTTGCCAATATCCTTAGAAATGCAACTTCTAATTCATTACTGATTCTTGATGAAATAGGACGCGGCACTTCAACCTATGACGGTCTTGCAATTGCCTGGGCAGTTATAGAGCATATCAGCAACAAAAAATATCTTTGTGCCAAAACTTTGTTTGCAACACATTATCATGAGCTGACAGAGCTTGAAGGCAAAATAGATAATGTAAATAACTACTGTATTGCAGTAAAAGAGAACGGCGACGATATCGTCTTTTTAAGAAAAATAATAAAGGGCGGCGCAGACAAGAGCTACGGTATTCAGGTGGCCAGACTTGCCGGCGTGCCGGATATGGTCATTGACAGGGCAAAAGAAATTGTGGCAGAGCTTACTGACAATGATATTACTGAAAAAGTACAAAGCATCGCCGTTGATAACAAGAGTGAGAAAAAATCTGCTGTTAAGCATTATGACAGCGTCGATATGGATCAGATGAGTCTGTTTGATACTGTAAGAGATGAGGATGTCATTAGAGAATTGCAGGAGATTGATATCAGTAATCTTACTCCAATGGACGCTTTAAATACTTTGTACAAGCTTCAGAGTGAACTAAAAAACAGGTGGAAGGTTTCTTAAAGGCTATTGTTTTTTGACAATGAATAAAAGTTGGAGGAGGGGAGCCTATTATGGCAATCATTAATGAACTGGACAAAAATACGATAGACCAGATTGCTGCAGGCGAAGTTGTTGAAAGACCTGCCAGTGTAGTCAAGGAGCTTGTTGAAAATGCAATTGATGCAGGCGCGACTGCAGTTACTGTAGAAATAAGAGATGGCGGAATCTCAATGATAAGAGTATCAGACAATGGTTCTGGTATTGAGAGATCAGAGATAAGAAAAGCCTTTAAAAGACATGCTACCAGTAAAATCACCAAGATTGAAGATCTGTTTACCATTAAATCCCTAGGCTTTAGAGGTGAAGCCCTTTCAAGTATTTCCTCTGTTGCGCAGGTGGATATGATCACCAAGACAGATGCAGATCTTGAAGGAATCAGATACTCAGTAAATGGCGGAGAAGAAGCAGGTTACGAGGAAATTGGAGCTCCTACCGGAACAACCTTTATTATACGAAACCTTTTTTATAATACTCCTGCCAGAAAAAAGTTTTTGAAAACTCCTCAGACAGAAGGCTCTTACGTTGCTGATGTTATGGAACATATGGCACTGGATAATCCTTCTATTTCCTTTCATTTCATAAACAATAAGGCTGATAAGTTCTCTACATCAGGAAATGGCGATTTGAAGGAAATCATTTACAGAATCTATGGAAGAGATGTGGCTCTAAGCCTTGTTCCAATAAATGTAAGTGCAGATGGAATTTCAATGGAGGGCTATCTTGGAGAACCAACATTGAACCGTTCCAACAGAAATTTTGAGGTGTTTTTCATAAATGGCAGATATGTAAAGGATAAGATTGTCTCAAAAGCCTTAGAAGAAGGCTATAAGCAATATCTTATGCAGCATAAATTCCCATTTGTGGTTTTGCATATCCAAATGGATCCTGACAATATTGATGTAAACGTTCATCCAGCCAAGATGGAGGTCAGATTCAATAATCAGACTCTTCTTTATGAATTCATCAGAAGCCATGTGGCTCAGGTTTTACGTGAGCATGAGATGATTCCGGATGCTCTTTTGGATGAGGAAGAAGATAAAAAGCAGGAATTTTTACAAAAAGCCTTAAAGGAACAGGAAAGAACAAGATCCACGCCTGTGCAGAATTCCGAGAGCCATATGGTAAAACAGGAGGCGGCTTCTTTTAACGCTACAACAACAATTGCTTCCTTTGATGATGAAGCTGAGGATAAAAAAGAAAAAGAAATTGCTCCACAGCCATTTGAGACTATTCGTTTTGAAGAAAAGCATGAAAAGGAAATTGCGGAGCCTGTTTTTGTAAAGGGTGTTTCGCCGACTCCGGTTAAAATCGAGGACAATAATAAATCTGCAATTTGGTCAAGAGTTTACGGCGAGCCTGATGGAAGTAAGGCTGAAAAAGCTCAAAAGCCTACAATCATCAAAAAAGATGAAGCAACAATTGTAGAGACCAATGTACAGCTCAATATGTTCGATGAAAAAATCCTTCAAAAGGATAACAGATCAGAATTTACTGTTCTTGGACAGATTTTTGAAACCTACTGGATCATTGGTTTTAAGGATAAAATGTTTATTGTTGATCAGCATGCGGCTCATGAAAAGGTTAATTATGAGCGTATGATCAAAAAGTACAAGGAAAAGACTATTACCTCACAGATAGTTAATCCGCCGGTTATTGTGTCCTTATCAGCAGCTGAGGAAGATTTGTTTTTGCAGTACAGCGAATATTTTGAAAAGCTGGGTTTTAACATTGAGAACTTTGGCGGTCATGAATATGCCATGAGAGAGATTCCAACGGATCTCTACGGCTGTGATAACGTAAAAGATATGTTTCTTGAGATTCTGGATGATCTTTCTCATGAAACAGAGATGGACAGAACACCGGATGTTATAAACTATAAGATTGCCTCAATGGCCTGCAAGGCTTCTGTTAAGGGCAATACCAAAATGAGTGCTCTTGAAATGGAGACACTTATTGATGAGCTTATGACACTGGACAATCCTTACAATTGTCCTCATGGAAGACCAACTATTATTTCCATGAGTAAATACGAGATTGATAAGAAATTTAAGCGAATTATTGGATGATATGAATAAACTAATTATCTTGACCGGACCAACAGCAGTCGGTAAATCAAAATTAT
>JAZRKG010000028.1:0-42928 GCA_045646185.1 Butyrivibrio sp. | reverse complement strand
GCTTCTGCGCGGTCATCATCAAGCCTTCTAAAGCACATAAGAGCCTGAGTAGGAACACTCTTTTCATCACGTTCAAGAATACGAAATTCTACAACTCTCCACTTTCCATAGTTAACCGTGTACGATATTTCAAAAACATCTTTCTCGGATAGTTCTTCTTTTATATTATCTATAGAGCCAAGTCGTTCTCTTTCTTTTATAAACTCAGCATCTATTCTGTCTTTGGAATACTTGGAATTAAACTCAGAATACACGCCCTGTCTGTCCATGCCAAAAGTACCCTGTTCAGGCGTGTCATAAATCACTTTAAGAAAATCATTTACCAGATCAACCTGATAAATGAGGATATAATTAGAAGCAATCGATTTTATCACATTAATATTAGTGATATCCATGAATTCCCCCTTGCAAACACCAGATAATAATATAATATCGTTATAACGTAATAAAATCAATAGTTTTACGAAACATTTTAACAAAGAAAAAGCATTGCCAGAGTTTATCTCTGACAACGCTTCGAAAACACTAGATTTTTAGCTATTATTTTTTAATAAGAAGTGATTTACCAGTCATCTCTGCTGGAACTTCCTCGCCCATGCACTCAATAAGAGTTGGGATAATGTCTGCAAGGCAGCCACCCTCTTTAAGTCCATATCCCTCATCATAATTTACAAGGATAAATGGTACAGGGTTTGTTGTATGAGCTGTGTGAGGCTGACCTGTCTCATAATCAACCATCTGCTCGCAGTTACCATGATCAGCGCAGATAAACAGTGTACCATTCTTGGCCTTAACTGCTTCAACTGCTCTTCCAACACATGCATCAACTGTTTCAACAGCCTTAACTGCAGCATCAATAACACCGGTATGACCAACCATATCAGGGTTAGCAAAGTTGATTACAATAACATCATATTTATCAGAGTTAATTGCTTCAACAAGTCTGTCGCAAACCTCTGGAGCGCTCATCTGAGGCTTAAGGTCATATGTAGGAACATCCTTTGGAGAATTAACAAGGATTCTGTCCTCACCTTCATTAGGCTGCTCAACACCACCATTAAAGAAGAATGTTACGTGAGCATATTTCTCTGTCTCAGCAATACGAGCCTGCTTCATTCCCTTAGCTGCAAGCCATTCGCCAAAAGTATTATTAAGAAGAACCTTCTTAAATGCAACTTCCTTATTTGGGATGTTAGGATCATAATCAACAAATGTTACAAACTCAAGATCCAGCCTCTTTGCTCTGTCAAACTTATCAAAATCATTATCACAGAAGCAATGGCAGATTTCTCTAGCTCTATCAGGTCTGAAGTTATAGAAAATAACTGAATCGCCATCTGAAATAGTTGCAACCGGCTTGCCATCCTTAAGAACTACTGTAGGCTGAACAAATTCATCTGTCTCACCTTTATCATAGCTCTGCTGCATAGCTTCGTTTGCAGAAGTGGCTGTAACACCTTCGCCCTTTGTAAGTGCATCATAAGCTCTTACAACACGGTCATAGTTGTTATCTCTATCCATTGCATAATATCTTCCGGAAATAGAAGCTATTTCACCAACGCCGAGCTCAGCCATCTTGTCTTCAAGCTGCTTTACATAATCAATACCGCTCTGTGGAGGAGTATCTCTTCCATCCATGAAGCCATGTACATAAACCTTTGTAAGACCGTTTCTCTTAGCAAGCTCAAGAAGGCCATAAAGGTGTGTAATGTGGCTGTGTACACCACCATCTGATAAAAGACCAAACATATGAAGAGAGCTGTTATTCTTCTTGCAATTCTCTACAGCTCCCATAAGAGCTTCATTTGTAAAGAAATCACCATCTTCAATAGACTTTGTAATACGTGTAAGCTCCTGGTATACAATACGTCCAGCACCCATATTCATATGGCCAACCTCTGAGTTACCCATCTGTCCATCAGGAAGACCAACTGCAAGACCACTTGCATTTCCCTTAACCCAAGGATAGTCCTTCATAAGACCATCGATTACAGGTGTATTTGCAATAGCAACGGCATTAGCCTCTGGATTCTCATTGAGACCGAAGCCGTCAAGAATCATTAAAACTGTAGGTTTTGAACCCTTCATTTATTTATCCTCCATTAAATCTAGCAATATAAACTTATATCTTTTTACAACTAAGAATTATAGCCTATAGTATAAATATTGACAAGAAGTTAACAAATTAAAAAGCTATAAAAAAGCCATAAAAATATCTGCCAAAATCTGATTACAGATTATCCCACTGCACACAGATCAGAAGACTCCCCTCCTCAACTGTAATTACAGCCTGTTCATCAATAATAAATTCATTACTGACACCAATTGGATTATCATTTGAAACCGTTCCGTTTTCAAGACCATATAAAGCGCCTGAAATAGTAACGCCCTTTGCCTTATCTCCCAGTGAAAAAATAGAAAACATACCAGTCATTCCGCGATGAAACCTGATAGTCTCATTTTCTGCAACGAGCATCATGCTACTGCTGTCCATAATATATCCGGTGCCGCCATGATGCTTGATATACATAAGAGTCTGCACATTGGCAAAGGTATGATCAAGGCGTCTGCCTCCCAGGGCCCCATAGATGTAAAATTTGGAATATCCTCTCTCAAGCCCTACAGTAACAGCATGCATGGTGTCTGTATCATCCTTCATCACATTAAGATGGATGACTCGGCCAGGATCAGAAAGCTCCACTTCACGAAGCTGTTCCAGATACCTTGGAGGCATCTGAGAAAGTGAATCAAAATCTCCAAGAACTATATCCGGCAAAATACCCATATCGCAGGTATAAGCAAATCCGCCATCACAGGCAATCAAAAGATCACCATCCTTATAATTTAAATCTACAGGTGTAAAGCTGCCTGCCGAAACAATTATACATTTTCCATCCATTTTAAGGAGTCATCTTCTTTCCTATAGTCTCTGTATCCATAGTGGATTCATTATCGCCGCCCCAGTCAACTACAATTGTCTCCTCTGATTCATCCGCAGAATCCTCAATAAGAGTAGACAGACGATAGTTCATTTTTGGTGTAAGAGTTCCATTAACTGTTACATTGCTATACAAATAAGTAACTGTATATGTAGTATGAGGATAATAGCTATCCTCTGTTGAAGCAGGTTCATAAGAAATTGCATCTCTCTGGATTCCGTCATCCTCAAGGAAATTAGCCCACAAGGTAAGAACTCCGGCTGTGGAAGGATTTTCATCAAAGTCCATAAACCTGTATGTCCAAAGGTCAGAGTCTTTTTCCAGCACAAGACCTTCTCTGCTGATTGGAACATAAGTAGTATTCTGCTGAACAGTCTCCTCGTTATTTAAAAAGATGTCTCTAAGAGCAAGATACTCATCTGAAACAACAAACTCTCTTAAAGCCTCAATATTTCCATCATCTACCTGAGCAAAGATGTCAGAGAAAACTGCCAGTACTTCATCTGCATTGGTAAAGCATTCGTGCAGAGAAGAACTTTCCTCTGTACTCAGTCCAAGTGATTCCATTCGCTCAAGTAAAAGTGAATACTCAGCAATATCGGAATACTTTATATAAAACTGGTCTCCAGCAGGTGCGCTGTATTTGGCAATAATATTGCCAAGCTCCTCACTTGGAGAAGCTTCGTAAGCATCCATCAGAGCTACCATCACCTGATCATAGGTAGAAAAAGAATCCTCATAGTCCCAGAAAGTAACCTCAGCGCCCTCATCATTATAATTACCAAAGGCGTGAGAATAGGCTGCAGATATAAGTTCCAAAGCATCAGCATTAGTAGGATCTTCTGTCAAAACAGAAACCATAGATGCGATAGTATCAATGCTTCCATTACCAGAATTGATCTCGCTAACTGCTTCATTAAGGATAACTGCATAATAGTTACTAAGCAGAGTCTCATTCTGAGTATTTTCCCAGCCGCTATATAAAGTCGCCTTAGCAGACTCTGTATCATCAATGCTAAGATATGCGCCTGCCAAATTGGAATAAGCTTCAACCTTAGAAGAATCAAGCTCTATAGCACTGGAATAAGAATCAATAGCCTGCTCATAGTCAGCACTGTCTGCATACTCATTTCCTGCAGCAATAGCCTTACTTGCCTTTACACCAGGAATCTGATTATAAAAGACAACTCCACCGATTACCACTATTGCCAGAGTTCCTACTATCATCCCCAGCTCCAGTCTGGCAATAAATGTCCTTGTTTTTCTCTTTTTAGCCCTGATCTGGGCTCTGCTTAATTCTTTTTTAGTACCTGTCACAACAAAAAACCTTCTCTTTCCTAAATACTTCCCCGAAAATGCTTTATATAGTATGAAAGACCGCCTCACAACTATTTATCAGGCATCCCATAAAGCGTTGCTGGTGGTTGATATTGCATCTGCACCAGCCTCAAGGGCCGCCATAATATCTTTTTTATCTTTAATAAGTCCGCCTGCAATTATTGGAACATTAGTATCACTCTTGATCTCACTAATAATCCTTGGCATTATGCCGGGCATAACCTCAATTGCATCTGGATCATACTGCTCTATTTGCTTTTTTAAATTAGATAAAGCTATGGAATCTATAATAAACGACCTCTGAATACCCAAAAGCTTAAGCTCCTTAGCCCGCTTTATAAGTGCTGGTTTTGTGGAAATAATACCTGCAGCCTTGGTATTTTGAGAAATAAAATCTACTGCTATCTCTTTTGAAGATAGGCCCGAAACCAGATCTGTATGTACAACCGGTACCTTGCCACTATCTATTACTATATCTACAATTCTGCTAATATCTACGATAGTTCCATATAGAATAAAGATAACATTACAATCAGATTTACAGGCAGCTTCAAGACCTTTTTCATCCTTAACAGCTGCAACAATTGGAGAAATCTCCAAAAGCTCAGACATGTTCTTCATAGAAGTAAACCTCAAATCAAATCTATTACTGGCACAACAATATTTATGATAACATAAAGACCGCGCCTTGTGTATAAGGAGCGGTCTAAAAAAATGTCTGACTTTTTATATTTTTGTGTACTTTAAAATAAGGTTTTATGCAAGAATCTCATCTACAACAGCTTTGATCTCAGCATCTTTGCAGTTAGCATCAAAATATTCTCTGAAGTGCTCGCCTGAAAGCGCACCCTTTACAAGGTCTCTGTCAAGTTCTCTAAGAATATCTGTAAGCTTTCTATAAGTAACAGTCTTTACCTGATCAAGAATCTTCTTGTTTCTCTGCTCAGGAACAACTCTCTCCTTTGGATAACCCTGTCCGCTTGGCTCGCAGAAAAGCTTCTCGAAAATATACTCAAGATTTAAATCTCCGCCCCAGCCAAAGCCTTTAGCAAATGGAATAGCAATTGCGTTACCATCATTGATCTGAGCGAATGTATAAGCATCAAGAGGGTCCTCAACATGTCCACAGATAACGCCAGGGAATGAATTAAGAGCAAGCATTGCTCCTTCACCGGTTCCGCAGCCTGTTACAACATAATCAACTGCACCTGAATTTAATAAAACAGCTGCCAGAATACCATTCTGAACATATGTAAGCTGTGCCTCATCTTCAGCTGTGTACATTCCATAATTAAATACTTCAAAGCCGTGTGCATCTGCAACTTTTTTAAGTGCACCAAAAATAACAGCATTTTTAGCTGCCTGACTATTCTCGTTTATTAAAGCGATTCTCATCTTTTTTCCTCCAACAAAAAATTTTCATCCGGGCATTGTAATCATTCCGAACATTTTAATTTTAATTTTTGATAAATTTATTGTCTACGGATTTTGGATGTTTGTGTCGATTTTGCAAGATTTCTGATAAAAAGAAAAGACTCTCCTTTTTGTATAGGAGAGTCTCATATCTTAAATTAAAGCTGATAAAAACCAACCTTTTTGTAAACCTTACGAAGAGTCTTGTTTGCAACATAGGAAGCCTTCTCAGCACCCTGTCTGTAAACATCTTCAAGATATGCTTTGTCCTTGATAAGGCGGTTTGCCTCTTCACGAATTGGACGAAGGTGCTCAATAACAGCTTCGCCAACTACTGGCTTGAACTTACCATAGCCCTGACCTTCAAATTCTTTTTCAATCTCTTCAAAGGTCTTGCCGGTAATAGTTGAGTAAATATTCATCAGGTTAGCTACACCTGGCTTATTTTCCTTGTCATAGTGAACACAGTTCTCTGTATCACTATCAGTAATTGCTCTCTTAAACTTACGAGCTATTACATCAGGCTCATCCATGATAAATACACAGCCCTCTGGAACTGATTTTGACATCTTATCTCCAGGAGTTGAAAGACCATAGATACGTGCACCCTGCTTAGCAATAAGTGGTTCAGGAATCTTGAATACATCACCGTAGATTCCGTTAAAACGCTGTGCAATATCACGGCAAATCTCAACGTGCTGCTTCTGATCCTCTCCAACTGGCACGTAATCTGGCTGATACAGCAAAATATCAGCAGCCATAAGTACCGGATATGTGAAAAGACCTGCATTGATATTGTCCTTGTGCTTCTCAGACTTATCCTTGAACTGAGTCATACGTGAAAGCTCACCAAACATGGTATAGCAGTTAAGCACCCATGAAAGCTGTGAATGAGCTGGCACATGAGACTGAAGGAACAATGTGTTCTTCTCAGGATCAAGACCGCAGGCAATATACTGTGCAAGCTGGTTCAGAGATCTCTTTCTAAGCTCACTTGGCTCCTGTCTGACTGTGATTGTATGTAAATCTGCCATAAAATAATAGCATTCATAATCATTTACTCTGTCTGCCCAGTTCTTGATAGCACCAAGATAATTTCCAAGATGAAGATCTCCACTTGGCTGGATACCGGACAACATTCGCTTCTTTGCTTCTTCCATACTAAAACCCTCGTTATTTCATAAAATAAAACCAGATACTATTTTAACATACCCGCAAAATAATAAAAGTCATAAATATAACTATTTTGACATAAGTTTTCCCATTTCACCAATGGAATCAAAAATAGCATCAGGCTTAACCTCTGAGATCTCGACATCCTTCATTGTAGCCTCTCCCGACAATACCAGGACTCCCATGGCGCCATTTTTTACACCAGTAGCCACATCTGTATAGAGTCTGTCACCAACAAAGGCTATATCACTCTTATCAATTCCAGTTCTTTGCTGCACCATCTGGGCTGTTTCAGCAAAAGGCTTTCCGACATACTTGGGTTCCACGCCAGTGCTAAGCGTAATTGCCGCACACATTGCTCCGCAATCAGGAATAAACCCGCCTTCAACAGGACAGTTAATATCCAGATGCGTAGCAAGAAAAAGCGCACCATTTCTAATATAGTTGCAGGCTCTTGTGAGGCTTTCATAGGTAAGAGTCTTATCAAAGCCAACCACTACAATATCAGGCTGTTCTATGCCAGGCTCCATATAATCATAGCCCTGCTTTTCATACCACAGATAATCTTCAAAATCCTGGTCGCTATATTTCAGGCTCTGCTGCTTTTTATATTCATATACAGCATCATTGATAAGAGAAATCCCGGCATCCTTAAAGCTCTTTATAAGAGGCTGTGTACCTAGCAGATACACCTTTTTCCCCTTATAAAAAGTCTGCAGATACTCTATCATAACATCACCAGAGGTCATGATCTGATCCCTTGTAATATGACAATTCATCCTTGCCAGCTTATCAATGTATTTCTCTGGAGACGCTGAAGAATTGTTGGTAAAAAAGATATACTTTTTCCCCGCATCATCTACAGCCTTTAAAAAGTCCAGCGATCCTTCAAGTATCTTATCCCCAAGATAAAAAGTGCCATCCATATCCAGCACAAAAAGTTTAGTTTTATTTAGAAGCTCAAGCCTGTCCATAAAAACCTCGCAGTAAGTTATTTAGTATATTTGTCAAACCAGTCGGTAATCTCATTTAATCTCTTAATTCTGTGCTTTGGCTTACCTGCTCTTGAAAGCTCATGGTTTTCACCTTTAAAAATGCACATTCTTGTATCAACATTTCTATCTGCCAGTGCCTGCATCATCTGCATACCCTCAGGAAGCGGACATCGATAATCCTCATCACTATGAAGGAACAAGGTAGGTGTCTTTACCTTGTCTGCATATTTAAGCGGAGATTGATCCCATAAAATCTTGGTATTATCATCACCAAAGGCATTCCTTGCACCGCACTGATCCGGTCCGAAAAGCTCACCAATATCTGATATAAACGAAAATGAAATCCAGTTGGAAATTGACCTCTGGCTTGCTGCAGCGCAGAACCTGTCTGTGTGTCCAATAATCCAGTTAGTCATAAATCCGCCATAGCTTCCACCTGTTTCGCAAAGTCTGTCCTTATCTATATTAGGATAAGCCAGAAGCACTGCATCTGTGAAAGCCATAAGATTCTTGAAATCTGTATTTCCATAATCATTTCTTATATCTGCAAATTCATCTCCTCTTCCATCAGAGCCCTTTATATTAGTGAAAAATACAACATAGCCCTTAGAGACCCAAAGCTGCATTTCATGGAAAAAGGTCTCGCCGTAAACGCAGCGTGGTCCGCCATGAACATCTAAAATAGCAGGGTATTTTTTCTTGGGATTAAAGTTCTGTGGTAGTAGCACCCATCCGCTAAGATCCAGGCCTTCAGAAGTATAGTCAATGCGATTTGGCTTTGCAATATATCTTCCTTCTATCATTTCATCGTTAAGAGCAGTGATGCGCTTTTTCTTCATATCCTTTCTACTCATGATAAACATCTCTGCTACATGATCCCATCCCTGATAAACAATGGCCACATTATCCTTAGAGGCATCCATGGTAGCAAGAAGCCCGTCTTCTTCCCAAATTGTCTTCTTTGAAAGCTTTTTACCGCTCTTATCTTCTGTTAATGCAAAAATGGCATTGTGATCCTTTATGGTAGCAACTGTCAGATACTCTTTTTCTCCAACAAAGATACCACCGCCGCCTTCAGTTGTATCTCCAAGAACAGAGGAATACAATGAAACTTCCGGAACATAAACCTTTGTAAGCTTATCCTTTTCAACAAGGCATATATCGCTAGTCTGATTTGTACCATAGGTCTTCATATCAGATGCATAGCAGTACAGTTTTTTATTTAAAACAAACATATTGTATATTGAATGGTCATTCTTTTTGTAGAGAGCTTCTGTCTTTTTAGTCTTTATATCATAAACAAAAAGATTATCGTAAATACCTCTTTTTCCCTTTACAACACTTCCTGAATAATAAACCTTTTCATCATGGACATAAAAATCTCCAGTATCAAACAAAGGCGCAGTGATTCGCTTAAAGGAAGCCTTGGCTTCATCATAGCCGTTATCCTCATCAATAGTAACTACAAATACAGCACTTCTGGTTCCATTTACAAAGCCTGCACCGTTAAACCAGTATGGCACCTCATCAACTATATGATAATCAGCATCCTCTTTTGCTTTTTCTTCCTTTTCTTTTCTAACCTCATCGCTGTCCTTATAGGCGTCGGGATCATTTATCTTAATTGTTCCAATAGCAACGTAAAGGTTGTCTGAAACCTTCTTTAAATCGCCAAGTCCAAAAGGCACAGTTAGCCATGGTCTTGCTTCACCACCATCAAGGCTCAGCTTATAAAGCTTTGAGGTTCCTTTTTTATCATCCTTGGTATTTCTTGATAAAATAACGTTTCTGTCATCAGCCCATAAAACCACGTGTGCATCCAGTGTCCAGGTAACCTGATGAGCCTTCTCATCGTCCATATTATAAAGCCATACATCTGTATGGTACTCATTTTTTTCAAGATTACTTTTTGTAACCTGAAATGCAAGATTCTTTCCATCAGGGCTAAAAAGTGGCCTTGAAGGAATTTTATATTTTGCTATATCAGTGATTTCAATATTCTTTAATTTACTCATAACTCCAGCCTCCTTTAATTCAAGCAAAACCTCGTACTAAATTATTATAAGCTTTCTGTAGTATATTTAATAGTCAAAAAAGAAAGGGCCAGAGCTTTTTTGCCCTGACCCTGAAATCCAAAAATGATTATTAGTTGATGCTGTCATAGTACTCGGCACGAGCATCAAGAATCTTCTGAAGACCTGCATTTACAAGCTCTTCGTAGCCATTTGTATAAACTGTTTCAAACTGATCTGCCGGAGCGCAAATGCAGTTGTAAACAAATTCAATCATTCTCTGCTCAACATCTGTGCCATAAGTTGACTCATCCTCAGAAATAGCACCATAAGTTGGGAATCTGAACTTACCTACAGAAGATGTCTCGTAGTAATTCTGATACCACTCAACTGAAGCCCAATCCTGCTCCTGATTATCATAATTACTCTGAGCAAGTACGTCAAAATCATTTACCCAGTCAAAGTTGAGGTTCATGATGCAAAGGTCATCACATGTTCCAGGATAGCCCTTGGACTCTTTTTCATCACTTGAAGGCTCAACTGCAACACCGTTATCATCATATGTAAGATCTGGTGTGTAACGGATCTGTACAGCAACTTCAGGATCTGCCATCCAGTTAAGATACTTCATGCATGCGATTGTAGTAGCTTCATCAGCTGTAGAAGGAATCATAACAAACATAGCATGTCTGTACTCAAATGGATTTCTGTAGGAACCATCTGATGTCTCAAAGCAGTTAACAGGAACCCATGTAGGCTGTGTGCCAAGTGTTGTATTAAGAACTGCGATAGAATCCCAAATGTGTGTAGCATCATCAAGTACAAAGCCTGCATTTCCGTTAGCTACATCTGCAAGATATACATCTTCACTTGTATCTGTTGGGAAATCCTGTGTAATAAGGCCATCATTGTACCAGGTATTAAGCTGCTGCAGGCCGTCCCTTGATCCAGGAGCAACTGCCATATATGCTTCACTGTAAATATATGCATCTCTGTCTGATTCAAGATCTACATAAGAACCAACAAAGTTAAGATACATTTTCTCTGTATCCTGACGTCCACTCATAGCCCAAGGAATACCAAGGCCTGCATCCTTTACAGCATAGAGATACTCACCAAGTTCTTCCTTTGTTGTTGGAATAGACATACCAAGCTCATCCAGCCAGTCCTGACGGATATAAGCAACGTGGCGGGCACTCTCTGTACCTCTCTGTTTCATAACAGCATACTTGCCATCTTCAAGATCGCCAACGCCGTCCTGAGCTTCTCCACAATACTCAGCTATATTCTGACCATATTTTTCATATACTTCTGAAAGATTATTAAGAGCTCCGCTTGATGCGTAGTTATAGAACAATGCCTGATCATAGGTAAATACGATATCAGGAGCTGTTCCACCGGACATCATGATATTGAGCTTATCATTAGACTCAGATCTTGGTACGGATACGTACTCAACATTGATATTGTAAAGCTCCTTAACCTGCTCCTGAATCCATGCTGTAAGAGCATTGTCTTCTGTTGTTGTGCCAGATGCTGCATTACCACGATCCCAAACCATTACTCTGATAGTGATCTCATCGCCATATAGATCCTCTGTAGCTGCAGCTGTATCTGTATCTGTCCCGGCAGTCTCAGATGTAGTTGTCTGAGTGTCTGTTGTTGTGGTGGTCGTTGTAGTCGTTGAAGACCCACTACAACCTGTTACTGCTACCATTGCCAGAGCAAGAGCAGCCGCAAGTGTCTTTTTGAACATCTTTCTTTTCATTATAAAACCTCCCCTTTATATATAATTTGTTTTATTAAAATATCCACAGCGGATATATTAACCCTTTACAGCACCTACCATGATTCCCTTTGTAAAGAACTTCTGAACAAAAGGATATACGATAAGCATTGGTAACATTGAAATCACAATACTTGCAGCCTTGATGTTCTCTGCCACAAGGTTGGTTGTAAGACCTTCCTCTACTGATACGTTGATTGATTCAACGAACTGCTTTAACACCATCTGAACTGTGTAATACTTGGATGAATTGATATAGTACAAAACATCACTGATTCCGTTCCATCTTCCTACTGCATAGAAAAGACCCAGAGTTGCAATCGTAGGATAAACCAGTGGAAGCGCTACGCTGGTAAGGGTTTTGAACTCACTGCAGCCATCAATTTTGGCTGCATCATAAATTGCAGAATCAATTCCCTTAAAGGCGTTACACATAATGATCATGTTGTAGGCACTAAGTGCTCCAGGAATAATAAGAGCCCATACAGTGTCAATAAGCTTAAAGGACTTTACATTCAGGTATTCAGGAATAACACCCGGATGCAGGTACATTGTCAAAACAAACAAGGTCATGATCACGCCGCCGCCCACAAGATTTTTCTTGGAAAGCGGATATGCAGCAAGCACTGTCATAACAAGGTTTACCGCAGTTGAGCCAAGCATCAGCAAAATTGAATACCAGAAGGCATTTACAAAGCTTCCGCTCTGAAGAGCTCTTGTATAAGCCTCAGTTGTAAAATCAACAGGTAAAATAAATACCTTACCTGCAAGAATCGCATTTTTTCCACTTAAGGATACTGAAATAACACGAAGAATCGGAACCATGGCAATGCAGGTGATTATTATGAAAAACAAGGACCAGAATATCTGGAATGCTTTCTCTGTCTTACTGTTAATAGCCATTACATAATTCCCTCCTGTCCTAGTTTTTTGATTACCCTGTTAGCAGTGAGTACCAGTACAATTCCAACAACTGACTGGAATAAACCAACAGCCGTTGCAAAGTCAAAACGCCCTGCTGCAAGACCAACGCTGTAAACGTAAGTACTGATAACGTCTGATGCGTCTTTTACAAGGGTATTACCCATCATGTAAGGTCTGTCAAAGCTGATATTTACAAGACGTCCAACCTGCATTATCAGAAGGACTGTAATTGTTGATGAAATCTGAGGAATGGTAACATGCCAGATTCTCTGTAGTCTGGTAGCTCCATCAATATAAGCAGCTTCACCAAGGGAAGCATCAGCAGCCATAAGTGCTGCAAGATATACTATCAGTGAATAACCTGCCCCTTGCCATATTCCCATAAACCAGTAAACAAATCTCCAGATAAAGGAATTAGAAAGAAATGACACACTGCTAAGACCAATAGCGTTAAGCAGATTGTTTACAAGTCCGCTTCCGGAAAACAGCTGTGTAACAATACCTGAGATAATAACCCAGGATAAAAAGTTTGGCAGATACAAAAGTGTCTGTGTAGCCTTACGAAGCTTACTGCTTCTAAGCTCGTTCAAAAATATTGCCAGAAAAATCGGAAATGGAAAACCAAGAATCAGATCTCCGATATTTAAAATAAGTGTATTTTTAAGGGCGCTCCAAAAATCTCTTGATGAAAATGCCTCTTTGAAATTGGCAAGTCCAACCCATGGGCTGTCCCAAATACCTTTAAAGATGTTAAACTTCTTGAACGCTACAACTACACCTATCATCGGTTTATATTTGAATAAGATCATATAAACAACCGGAACCAGAAGCATTGCATATAACTGCCAGTTATTTTTTAGATATAGCTTTGCATTCATTTTCTTTTTTGCATTACCCTTTGCCATAGCTAAAACCCCTTCCCAATCAGCTTAAGCCTTTAAGATTTCAAGTAAATAAAGGATTGCCAGAGCCTGTCCATAAGGCATAGGTCTGATTTCAATCTCCTTGTAAAAATCCTTCGAGATACGACCCATAGGTGTTCCATAGGACACCTGCTCTACAGTTCCATCCTCTCTGATAAGACTCAGCATCTTATCAAGAGCCTTCAAACCGCATTCCTTGTATTTTGAATCCACAAGCCCCATTCTGACCGCTTTTAAAATACCGTATCCAAACCCGCAGGTAGCAGATGATTCCACATAAGATGTATTATCATCCACCAGGGTATGCCACATACCCGATGAATCCTGCATTTCTTCAAGTGCCTGTATCTGAGCCTTCAGTGCTTCAAGAATGAATTTCCTGTCAGAGTCACCTATACCCTTTTGTATTGATAAAAACTCAGGAACGGCAATTGTGAACCAGCAGTTACCTCTACCCCAAAGAGCTTCTGCAAAATTTCCCTTCTCTAAAAAAGACCAGCCATGAAATAAAAGTCCTGTTTTCTTATCAGTCAGGTATTTAATATGAACCAGAAACTGATATAGCGCCTCGTTTCTGTAGGTGTCATTGTCTTCTATTTCACCCATATTGGCCAAAAACAGAACTGTCATGAACAGCGTATCATCCCAAAGCTCCTGTTCATTGACGCTATCTGAAGTAATGTGCTGAAAGCCTCCCTGATCTGTTCTCGGAAAGCTGTTCATCACAACATCTGCCCAGTCGTGACATATTTTCTGATATTTCTCATCCGGGAACTCTTTTATCATATAAGACAATGTTAAAAGAGGTGCCGTTGTGTTGATGTTTTCTGAAGGAAGTCCAATGTCCAAAGCTCTGTCGTAGTATTTTCTAAGGAGCTCAAGACACTTCTCATCTCCAAATTCCTTGTACAGGCCCCAAATACCGTACAAGCCAACACCCTGTGTCCATTCCCAGTTTCTATATCTGGCTATATCGTCACCAGCAAGGCTGTTTGACTTCATATTTTCCAAAAACTTATCATCATCTTCATACAAAAACTTCTGAAAGCTTTCGGATAAAATATCAAGCTTTTCTCTTATCTCTTTCTCACGTGGATTCGCCATATGTATTCCCTCAAACCTTCTTTTTATGAGTGCTTTCGCCATCTCATATATACAGTTTATAGAAATCAAAAAGCTAAATCTACGCTATAATTTACTGGATATTCAAAAAATATTGCATTTTTTGTCATTTTTAATAAAAATGGTATGATCAAAGCCTGTATAATCAGTAAAGTAAAGGGTTGTAGCACCTTTAGTCTTTCCTTCAGAATCCTCTTTTCCTTCCATAAAATGATGATTTCCAAATCCTGGACCAACAGTAATGATGTCCTTTCTATTAGACAATCTCATTTCACCGCCCTTTACAGTTATTGCTTCCGAGCCGTCCAGATAAGAAGCCATATAATCATTTTCCATAAAGTCTGCACCTGTTACAGCAAGCTCGACTCTAAAAGGATCTCCATCCACGCCTTTTGTTACAACTCTGACCTCAAGACCGGTTTTATCAACAAGTTCCTTTACGTACACATCTATAGAAAGGTCCGGACCCATCTTCTTGTTTCTGGCAGCATTATCCATCTTCCACCAGTCATTTGTTTCAGGTATGTTTCTCTCATCCCATGGCAGATAATACCAGCCTCTCATGGTCTGATGCAGATGAAAGCCTCCATCCTTTTGTTCTATTGTCTCTGCTTTGAAAGCCCTGTGCTCGCAAAAGCTTCCTGCAACCTTCATCTCCAGCTTCATAGTTCCTACATGGAAATACAGGAAGTTTGACTTGCCATTCATGATGGTATATGTGTAATTGCCACTCCTTGCCCTTACAATGCCGGATTCCTTATAGAAAACCCTATAATCAGGATAAGCAAAACGCTCTTCGTTATCTATTTTTCTC
Organism: Butyrivibrio sp.; assembly: GCA_045646185.1. GTDB lineage: Bacteria > Bacillota > Clostridia > Lachnospirales > Lachnospiraceae > Butyrivibrio. Next base: position 27,489 of record JAZRKG010000028.1, on the reverse strand, counting down.
CACTCAGGATGTCTCATAAAGAAAATAAGAATATCCGGCTCAATAAGTCCCTTTTCCCTGTTGATATCAATTATGGTATTAACCATCTGATAAAACTCGGGAATATGGTACTTTTCTGCCATCAGCAGATATTCTGTATAGTAATATTTAGGATATGTAACAAGATCCTTATCAAACCTGGTGGAATTAGCAGAAAAAACTGAGCCATCCATTTCCCAGTACTGCAGCATCATTTTCAGATTTCTAACTGCGCATTTATCATAGGTATCGTCACCGGTTGCTTCTGATAAAAGAATCATTGCATCATTATTTACACGGTTATAATTGCCTGCAGACTTCTCAGCAAATTCTCCATCCTCATTACAGTCAATCCCTTCAGCAAGATACCAGTTTGCTACTTCCTTCATGGAATCATCTTCGTAGAGGTTTGAACACATCATCAGAATAGAAGCAATGACCCATCTGTGATTAGGAGTATGAAATCCTCCTTCCATTATACCATGTGCACCGTTTTTTGTAATATTATTAAACTTAATATAGATAATCTCTTCCTTATCATTTCGTTCAATATTCTTTAAATACAGAAGGAAATTCATCATCTTTTTCAAAATGAATGCTGTATCAGGGGCTGAATAGAAATTACAGGTCACATAATCAAAAAGACCATTTTCATGCTGCACTCTTTCAACATATTCAATTGCAGGCAGGATTCTGTCAAAAAGCTTGTCGCTATGATAAAAGCTACTGTCACTGCAGCAATACAAAGCAATCATGGAGCAGGCTCTGTAGATTGTGTGCTTTGCCTGTATTATTCCTGATTTATCCAGAAAAGCTCCATAATTTCTGTCCTTTTTATCCATAATCTGAAAAGGAAGTGATTCCAATACTCTGTTCTCTGTTCCTTTTAGAATATAGTCGTAATGATCTTTCATCTTATGAATCTCCTTGTAAAAATATTTGATGATATAACTTTCCTTTTACTGATGTTATAATTTCATTATGCTTATAAATAATAGTGTCTTATATGAAGACAACCACTACTTAATCATTAACAATACTAAAAATGGCATTTTCTATTATCTAGACTATGACAAACGTGATTCCAGTATCAATATGGAATTTCAGCATCTGCACCCATATTTTGAGATCATGATCTGCCTGTCTCAGAATGCCATACATCTTATAGAAGGAGCCCCTTACAATATTCACTTTGGTGATATGGTACTGCTGGCTCCATCTGTCATGCACAAAACAATTTACTATAAGGGCGAGCCTTCAAAGCGTATCATCATTGACTTTATGTACCCTATGGACAATCCGGCTTCCAAAGAAGCTTATGATGAAATATTAAAGCCCTTCTTTAGTGAATGCCCTATTTATCGCTATAGCTATGAGCAAAGCCAGATTCTGTTTGATATTTTAAACGAACTCTTTGTTTTCTCTAATGAACATGATTATTATGATGTACCTTGCCATGAGTTTTTTATCCATCACAAGTTTCAGGAGTTTCTGTACAAGTTATATGAGCTTAGTCCAAATAACCTGTACAAAAACGAACAGACCTACAATGCCATTGAGCAAAAGGTTTATGAGGTAGCCTCTTACATTCACACGCATTACCAGAGCGATTTATCCTTAGAGAGCCTCTCAGAAATGTTTTACGTAAGTCCAAGCTATTTATCCCGTGAGTTTAAGCAGATAACACACTTTAATCTCATTACCTACATTCAGACAACACGTATCAAAAATGCTCAGTACAAGCTGACCTCCACCAATGACAAGATATCAGAAATTGCAACTGAGTGCGGATTTACTTCCTTTTCCCAGTTCAACAGGATATTCAACAAGCTAACCGGCACCTCACCGCGTCAATATCGTCAGACTTCCAGCTCTACTGTAAAAAAATAGGATTGGTAATAGCCATATTTGTACAGTCGTCCCTGGCAATAAGATATATCCATTTAACATCATCTGTATTAAGCCAGATCTTTTGACTGTAATCATAATGATTTACTTCAGCAGACAGTTTGTTTTTATCAGCGATATCGATAATCTCTGTCTGCTCTTTATTTGTATGTAACTCCAGAGTCTTAAGAGGACGATTTGACAAAAGAAGTATCTCAAGCTCTACTTCTTTTCCAATATTCCCGGCCTTCTCCCCCGGAATCTTTCCTGAAATCTTAGGTATCAGAATAGGTCCGTCTGTCAAAAAGCTATTTCCTCTCTTTAGAGAATCCATAACAATCTCCGGCGAAGGCTCTTCGCCCAGATATGCAAAGGTTCTTACACCGCCACTGGTGAGATTGCTTTCAGCCCATTTTTCCATGACCTGTATTACATGCTCAAAAATCTTTTCAAACACATACAGCTCATCACTGTACTGCTTAAATTCAGCTTTGTATTTATTAAGGTCAGCATAAATTTCCGTTAGCTGATCAAAAAACAGATGATAGTCATTGGCTCTTGTGTTGTGACAGTCACTTCCTGTAGTTGCAGGTATATAGGTACCTTTTTTCAGAAGCTCGTCCCAGAGCTTATAGGCTTTGTCATTGGTTGAGCCTGACATCTGTGGATTTGAACCGTTCCATATCTCCACAGTATCAAAAATATCTATCATGTCATAGAACTTAGGATTCCAGGAAATCGCTGTCTGAAGGTCTCTGGGATGATTGAGCTGGGCAAGTCCCTTTTCATCCTTTATCTCTTTAACAATACGCCTAAACTCAGCTCTTAAATATTCATCTGTTCTGTCTTCATCTTCAGGTATGGCATAGATAACATCCTTCTCTACGCCCATGGACATTACATGACCATTTGAAGTAGATATTTCCTTGGATACGATTGGGCAGAAATCTTCCCTTTTTGTTTTCCTGAAGGCATCATGATTAAAGGTATTGTGATGATCGCTAAGGCAGCCAAACTTTAGGCCCATAGCCATCATGGAATTAGCTACATCGCTGGCAGATTCTACCACATCGTCAGTTCCCTTCCACACTGGAGAGCTGTAAACGCTGTGATGATGAAGATCCCCCGCAAACCATCCCATTTCAGAAAGGTCAATTATTCTCGACAGCTGATAGGACCTTTCTACAACCTCTCCCGGAAGTATCTGTGCATAGTCAGTGATTATCTCATATTCACTACCCTTAGATACCTCAACAACATATCTTCCAGGAGTAACATCTGCAGTCAATATGCCGTTAAAATAGGTAACGCGCCTGTCCATGGTAATCTTACCGTTTACTCTGTCGAAGCTTTCCTTTGTCTCTCCATCAAGAAGCTTAAACAGCTTTACCTGAGCAGGTACTCCCTTTCCTTTTTCATCAAAGGTCTTTACCAAAAGTCGCCCCTTAAGGCCTTCCTCTTCTTTTGGCATACCGCCAATTTCAGGATTCACGGATATATCCTTTATGGCCCCAAAAAGCTTTTCTGCTGTCATGTTATTTATCACAGCATCCCCTTCAAATTCAGCTTTTCCCTGTAGCAGGCCAATTGCGATTGATAAAAACTTTGTTTGTTTCGACATTTTCCCTTATACCTTTCTACTCCTACCTATAATTAAGTTTATCAATAATCAAGCCTAAATCTACACATTTTTTTACTTATAAATCCAAAAACATTGCATTTTTTGTCAAAAGAAAAAATGCTCTCCAATAGCATGGAGAGCATGGAAATGACCACGAAAACTAGCTTAGAATAATAGAAAGCTCATCCTTTAAAGCTGCAGTAATTCTATAATCAAGCTCCTGGCCTGTGATATACTGTGTTTCAGAAATATGATGCTTTACAAAATTCATGGATGGTTCAAAAGAAAAATTATCTTTAATATACTGTTTTACCTTATTATTTTCAGCTTCAGAAATATGAATATCCTTCAAATATCTCTCAGGAGCATCAAGTCCGCTGACTCCTGCCAGATGGTTACAGGCACTAAATAGCTCAGGATAGAGATTAAAAAGCTCAGGCGACGGCATCATTGCATGTTTTCCCGGCTGAGAGTACATAATAACATGCCTGCCTTCAAAGCGCGTTGTCCCTTTCAAAAAAGCATTTAGATACTTACCGTGGAAGCTGCCTTCAACGCCTGTAATATTCCCAGCATCATTTAAATAAACCCAGATATGTTCAAGATCGTAGAGATGCTGAATATCATAATTCAAAAAATAAATATATTCGATTGCAATAGCTGTATCTCTTGAAATATTATCCAGACTTATATTTCTTCTAAAAGACCTGCTCTTAACATTTTCAGTATAAGTGTTGAAGCCTACATACCTTACCGGAAAGGGCTCCTTTTCGTCCATATATATAATTGGCGCATATTCCAAGACATCAATATCCATGACTAAATCCCCGCATACGCACTCTGCCGGCAGCTTAGCTTTGGCTGCTGACAAAAATAGTAATAATCATCTGCATTTAAGCGTACTTCTCGATTGTCTCATTAATTTTTTCCCTGACAATTCTTGAAATCTCTGTAGAAGACATTTCCTTATACTCGTCGTAATAAATCGGCTCCAGGAAATGCACCTGAGTTGTAATAGGTAAAAGAGACATTGATCTTAGATCAAATACTTTGTAGGAATTAATAAGCGCAACCGGAACAATCGGGCTCTTGGCCTTGATTGCACATTTAAAAGCTCCCGGCAGAAAATCCTGAAGAGTGTTGTGATTGTTTTTATATCCGCCCTCCGGAAAAATAATATATCTTCTGCCGTTTCTGACCTCATCAATTATCTGATATATGGCCTTAACCTGAGCTCTGATATCTGATTTATCAATTCGGCATCCCTTTAAAAGGGTTATGAACTCGTTTGCAAAAATAAGATGTGATCTTTTTTCATCAATAAGAATAGTACAAGGCTTTGAATGAGCACCTATGATTCCAAGAGTGTCATATTTGCCCTGATGGTTGGCATACATTACATAGCCGCCCTGCTGTGGCAGGTTTTCAACTCCGTATGCCTTGGTTCTGATGCCACCATTGTGCTTCATAATAGCAACCATATGTCTTGCGATTTTGTATCTTGTGTCCTCAGTATAGCTGTCGCCATGCCTTTCAACATAGCTTACTCTTAATGCATAATATAAAATAAATGGGGAAGATATAAGAATTACCCATACAAGTCTTAACATAACACTTTTTCCTTCACATTTTTAATCCACCAATAATTATAACAAACAAAATTTACACAATTCAATAGTATATTAGCCGGCAATGTTTTACATAGGAAACTACGAAAATTGTTTTCGAATTTTAAGTAAAATCAAAAATAATTTACGAAAACTTTTACGAAACCACTTTACTTTTCATTAGTTTCTTGTATAATAATATGTGCGAAGTGGTAATACACTTCTCCCCCTCATAGAAACCCCGACGTCTTATTAGATGTCGGGACTTTCATTTTCTAGGATAAATCATTTTTTTTAACGTTTCCCACACTTTTTTTTATTTATTTAAACGTTTTCGTAAAGTAGAATACAACATGTAGACGAAAGCAATCGTTATTAAATTGCTATTAGCGTTTATTAATATTACTTTTGCTTCTACATGAGGGGGAGATAGTGGTAAAATGTTATTACTAAAATAAATTTTACGACTATGCGGGAGCCTTATCTGCGGAGGTTCCCGTGCCATTACGGCCACATAAAAGTCGCAGCTTGGAGGAAAAGTGTTAACTAAACGTATTGCCGTACTAACTCTGGGAGCTGCTATGGCAATATCACTTATAGGTTGTGGCACCACTTCCTCTAATTCTCTTTTCGAAGGCAATTCCGTCTCCGAAGAATCCGATAATGCCAAGGCAAATAATGAAGAGTTAAGGGTGTTCTGGTGGGGTTCTTATGAACGTCACAACATTACTATTGAAGCATTAGATCTTTTTTCTGAACAGGAAAATATCCCTTTAGCTTATGAATACTGTTCCTGGAGTGATTATTTTGATACTCTCTCATCTGAAGTTGTAGGCAATAATATGCCGGACATTTTTCAGATGTCTATAACTGATATACGTTCTTATGCAGCCAAGGGAACATTGCTGGATCTGACACCATATATCGAAAATGGAACAATCGACACAACCTATGCTGATGAATCTGCCATATCAAGCCTCTATATCGGAGACAGCATTTATGGATATCCATCAGGCATCACTTCTGTGTCAGTAGCTTACGATCCCAAATTTTTCAATGCTGCTGGTGTAAGCTATCCAAAAGATGATTGGACCTGGGATGATTATGTAAGTACTGCCAAGAAGATATATAGCAGAACAGGCGTGCCATCTGATATTCCATTTCTTATTGAGGCAAGATGGCTATTTGAATCCTGGGTAAGAAGCTACGGTTACTCATTTTTTTCAAAAGATGGTACTTCTCTTCCTTGGGCTGAGGATGAAGAACTTCTTGCTGAGATGACAGAATGTCTCTATGATATACAGGATGGTATTGAGGCTGGCTACTTTATTGCTCCTGAAGAAGGCGTAAACTGGGTAGATGTAAATGATAATTTAATTACCAGCGGCGATATTGCAATCACCTTTATTCTAACCAATCAGTACGCCTTATACAGCGCATATTCCGGAGAAGCACTGGGAATCGTTTCTCTCCCAAGATTGGAGGGTGGCACAGATAATAATATGTATGCCTCTACAAATCTATACTGGTGCATTTCCTCAAGCTGTAAAGACCCTGAAAATGCAGCTAAAGTTATAAATTTCCTAGTAAATAGTGAAGACGCTTCAGATATACTTGAAACTGACAGAGGTATATCCATAAATACACAGATCAGAGACCATCTTATAGTAGAGTCCGATGATATAAATACTGTAAATACCATACATTATATAAATCATGTTCAGGACATAGTCGACGGTGTAATTTGCTATGATCCTCTGAAAAGTACTGAAGTTGTTGAGTTATTAAAAGAAAACTATATCGCTCTTGCTTTTAATGAAATGACTCCTGAGGAATGCATTTCAGATTTTATTGAAAGAGCAACAATTATACTATCAAAGCAATAAAGGAAGCCATGTTACAGACTTTTAACCTGTAGCTACATACGCACAAATAATATGAAAAACCTTTGGAAAATTTATAAAAGCAAAAGCATAGGAACCAGAGTATCAGTCATGATCATTTGCTCTCTAACCCTTCTTTTCGAAATAGGTGTAGTATCAGCTTACCGTCTTCAGAGAGCTAATATGGAATTTATATTTAACCAGTCAACTGAACTACTCTCATCTTATATGCACAGAATTGATTTTGTTATAGATGATGCAGACAATTTGCTCTATAGAATTGTAACTTCAAATGAAATTCAAAAATCAGGTTCAAGATTATTAAAGGATTCCGAGGACGATCTGCCCTCAGCCTATACCAGACAGATTGAGATCACAAATATACTTGAACAGGTCAGACAGATTGTAAATGCCAACAAAACTATTGTCTCTGCCACTTATATTGATGAACAGGGCAATGACAGAAACATTGCTCTAACCGCCTATATAAGCATTCCTAATGAAACCTTAAAGGAAATAGATCAGGCTGCCCAGGATGCCAATGGTGAAACAATTTATATGGATGTAAGCGAAGCTTCAGGTTCTCCTTACACCATGATTATGGCCAGATCCATCAGGGAAAAGCATAACCTTAGCATGAAACACATGGGAACCATTATTTTGTATATGAACGTGGATTACATGTTTAAATCCGTATCTGATAATGGAACACTGCTGCTTTCAAGTAATGACTACGGAATAAATTACCTGTTAAATAACACCTACGACCTTACGGCAGAGGATATCCCGCAACTTCAGGAGGATTCCTACGATATAGTTACCATAAAAGGCAAAACCTATTTTATGGTATCACCAAATGATTCAAACGAAGTATTTAACTACTGTCTTGTTACACCTTACATGACAATGTTTTCTTATGTAAGTAACTCGTTTTTGATATTTGTGATTGTTTACTTCTGCTTCCTGATACTGGCAATTATATTTGGAGTTCATTTCTCCAATAGGATCACCAAGGATATCAGAAGTATTACCGCTCACATATCTTCCATTTCAAAAAAGGATGTGGCTAACGTTGAAGCCTTTGATACTTCTGAGCTGACTGATCATGACGCAATAGTTATGGCAGAGTCCTTTAATACAATGAGTTCTCATATAAATGAACTGATTGAGGATAATTACAAAAATGAGATTCTGATTAAAGAGACAAGATTACGAGAATTACAGGCGCAGATCAATCCTCACTTTTTGTACAACACCTTAAATTCTCTATATTGGATGGCTAAAGCCCGTAAAAATGACGCTGCATCCCAAATGGTTAGTAGTTTAGGAATACTCCTTAGAGAAGCTATCAGTAACGAGCAGATTGTGGTTACTGTATCTAAAGAGCTTGATGTACTATCGCATTACTTTACCATTCAGAAAAACCGTTATGAAAACAGACTTGAAACTTCCATAAAGGTATGCCCGGACGTTGAGAATTTTATTATTCCTAAATTTTCCCTGCAGCCGGTTGTTGAAAATGCCATAACCTATGGCCTTGAAAACATGCTTGATACCTGCCTTATTGAGATACGAATCTGTGCAAACGATGGTAACACACTGGTATGCAAAATTATAAATAACGGCCCTGCTCCGGAAGAAAACCTTATGGAAAAGCTCTACTCCGGAGAAATAAAGCCTAAAGGACATGGCATAGGCTTAAAAAATATTGACCTTCGTATAAAAGCCATTTTTGGAGATCAATACGGAGTCAGTATTTCCAGAGAAGATGATAAAACTGTTGTCATGCTGACCATGGAATGCATGACCATGAACGATTTTGATATGAGGAAAACAAATGAATGATTCCTACAGAATAATGATTGTAGATGATGAGCGCCTTGTGCGAGAAGCCATTGCGTCAAGTATTGAATGGGAAAGCTACGGAATTGAAGTTGTATTTAGTGCAGGCAATGCGCTCGAAGCCCTTGATTTCATTGATGATAATGAAGTTGATCTGATGCTTATCGATATCAGGATGCCTGTAATTGATGGTATTGAATTATTAAAAAGAGTTCATCAGAAGAATAAAAACATTGACTGCATTATACTTACTGGACATGCAGAGTTTGAATATGCCCAGCAGGCAGTTCATTATGGTGCAAGAGACTATCTCTTAAAGCCTATTGACGAAGAAACTCTTCTCTCTGCCATAAACACCTGCAAGGAAAAAGCAATGACAAAAAAGCAGCTTGGTAAAGCCGCAGCTATTGCTCCAATAGTCTTGGATGAGCAGCCAAACTATTCCAAGACTGTAACCGAAATAATAAATATTGTTGAAGATGAAGTATCCAATGACACTCTGACTCTTAAATGGATTGCTTCAGAAAAGCTTTTTCTTAATGAAAATTATCTAAGTAAGCTTTTTCAGAAGGAAACAGGTACCAGATTTTCTACCTATCTCCAGGACAGACGCATGACTCTGGCCATGAAGCTATTAGCAGATAAGGCAGATCCATCTGTTCAGGAGGTTGCACTGTCCTGCGGCTACGGTGACAACCCGCAATACTTTGCTATTTGCTTCAAAAAGTACTGCGGTCTCTCACCTACAGAGTACAAAAAGGCTCTAAAGCAAAAGCCTGTCTGATTTTTAAAAAACGATAATTTTGAACACAAAAAAACATATTTTTATTCATCATTTAAACACATTAATAGTTTATGCTAATTATGTTATTATATAGGCAAAGCGAGTGAAAGCTCGTGACGCAAAGCTATAGGGACTTTAAAATGTCAGCCAGTTGCACCTTTGATTGAAGATACCTGGCGAAGGTATCTTTTTTTCGTTATGAGGATAAAAATATGTTTTTGTTAGAAACGCAGAAATTTCAATCACAAGGTTTAGATACTATTTCAGCTCTTTATAAAGCTGTAGAGTTAATAAACAAAAAAGTCGGGACTCCTAAAAATGTGATTTTTGCTACAAGCTGTTCAAAGATTGAAGATATCACAAAGATAATATATGAAGCCTTTCCTGATTCTACAACTATGGGCATTTATACATTTATGTACCACAATAGCGTTGTAAACGAGGACTCAGTGTCACTCTTTGTATTTGAAGAGGATGATGATGCAGTTACAGTTACAGGCCTTATTGAACATGTATCTATATGCCCTGTCAAAAGCATTGCCCTGATAGAGGATTCTATTATGAAGGTGGCTCCAGATCAGGAGGATACCATCTGCATAGAATTTACAACCGGCGGTGAAGAAATGCTGGTTTCTACTCTTAATGCGGCCTTTGGTCATTTTAATATCCCACTTATCGGCGGAACTGCCAATGCTTCACACAAAGGCATGGTAACAGCGGTTATATACAACGGCGTTATATATAAGGATGCCTGTATATACCTTTTGATGAAAAATAAGCTTGGCAGAATTAAAGTATTTTCAGAGAACATTTTCAAAAAATACAACAACAAACTTCACTTTGCTACAAAGGTCGATCTTGATAGTAAAGCTTTAATTGAAATTGATGGCAAACCTGCTGCAGAAGTATTATCAAAGGAAATTAATATCCCTGTTACCGAGCTTGCTAAATACCCTATGAAGTACCCTCTTGGGCGTTTTGTAGGTGATTCCAGTTTCATAATCGGTTACCACGATATTGGAAAAGACGGTACACTGTACAATTATAAGCAGGTTAACCTGAATGATATCATTTATGTTATGGAAGCCTCTGATTATAAAGAGATTTTCTCACAATCAGTGTCTACTTTGAAAAGCTATTTTGAAAACATAGGCTTTATACTATCTATTGATTGCATAAATAGATATACCCTATATAAAAACGATAACTATTTTGAAGAATATGCTAACGAATGGTACAAAGCCTTTGGACATCACTTTGGTCTTGTCAGTGCAGGCGAACAGTTCTGCAGACAGCATATAAACCAGGCCATGGTATGTGCCGTTTTCGAAACAATCAGACCTGTTATATTGTAAAGGAGAAGGTCTCATGCAAAACAAAGATATCAATAGCCAGAATAATAATATTTTAAACGATGCAATATACCCTTTAAATTTTGTTCTTAGATATGTAAGTGACAAACGCGATGAACTTGCTGCCATGGAAACCGAATGTCTTAAAGACCTTTTGGATTTAAATGAAACTGCTGCCAAATTATCCAATTACATTAAAGAACATAAAAATCCGGATGGATCTCTCTCAGCCCATGAGGTTGAAATGATTTCAGCCTTGTTAAATGAAAGTGATGCTAAGGCACATCACATAACAAAATGCATGACTGAAAAAGGTATGGTTTTTGAGGACATGAATAATATACTAAGGCAGACCCGCTCCATAACCTCAGACATAATAATGCATGATGAGCTTACTCTTGCCTACAACAGATATTTTTATTTTGCTTATGCAGATGAATTATATAAGAAAGCAATGAATAAAAATGGTCTTTCAATGGCTTTTATAGATATTGATCACTTCAGAGATTTTAATACCAATCACGGTCATGATTTTGGAGATAAGGCTTTACGACACTTTTCAAACATTGTAAACGGCATTATCTCGGAATATGAAGAAACTTTTCTGATAAGAGTTGGCGGTGACGAATTTGTAATTTTAAATAGCGGAACAACCAGCTATGGGGAATTTGTCAGTATGTTAAATCGTATTCTTGATAGCATATCTTCTACTCCTATCGACTATGAAGGCGAGACAATAAATATAACAATTAGTATTGGCGCAGCAAATGCTATAAATTCCAATACAAAAACCATGCTGGAGCTTTATAAGCTCACAGATGACAACGTATATGAAGCCAAGGAAAACGGTAGAAACCGCATTGTTGCATAAATAACGGATAGCAAAAAGCTCTATTCACAACTTTAAATTGTGAATAGAGCTTTTTGATTGTGATTATATAGGTGGTTAGGTTTTTGCCAGCTTAGACAAGAGAATTATATGTTTCTGCAATAGCGTCAATAAACTGCTCAGTATTAAGAGTTGTTACATCACTAAGAGTTGTTATAAGTGCAAGATCCTTGGTCATCTTACCTGACTCAATAGTAGAAAGAGTTGCCTTCTCCATACGATCAGCGTACTCGCAAAGCTCTTTAATACCATCAAGCTCTCCTCTCTTACGAAGAGCTCCTGTCCAGGCAAAAATAGTTGCTACAGGGTTTGTTGATGTTTCTTCTCCCTTTAAGTGCTTATAATAATGACGCTGAACTGTACCATGAGCTGCCTCATACTCATATACACCTGTAGGTGATACAAGTACTGAAGTCATCATTGCAAGTGAACCAAAGGCTGAAGAAACCATATCACTCATAACGTCTCCATCATAGTTCTTACAAGCCCAGATAAATCCGCCCTTAGATTTCATAACACGAGCAACAGCATCATCAATAAGTGTGTAGAAATATGTAATACCAAGCTTTTCAAACTTTTCCTTATACTCTTCTTCGTAGATTTTTTCAAAAATCTCTCTGAAAGTTCTGTCATAAGTCTTACTAATTGTATCCTTTGTACCAAGCCACAGATCCTGCTTTAAGGACATTGAATACTCAAAACAAGCTCTTGCAAAGCTTTCAATAGACTTATCAATATTGTGAACGCCCTGAATGATACCAGGTCCATCAAATTCATGAATAGTCTCTCTGATTTCTGTTCCATCAGCACCTGTAAATACAAGCTCCGCCTTACCTGGACCAGGAACATCAATCTCAACGTTTTTGTATACATCACCATATGCATGACGGGCAAGAGTAATCGGACTCTCCCAGGTTCTTACATTTGGTTCAATTCCCTTTACCATAATTGGTGTACGGAAAACAGTGCCATCAAGAATAGCTCTGATTGTACCGTTTGGGCTCTTATACATCTTTTTAAGACTATACTCAGTAACTCTTGCAGCATTAGGTGTGATAGTTGCACACTTAACAGCAACGCCATATTTCAAAGTAGCATTAGCTGAATCAATAGTAACCTGATCATCAGTCTCGTCTCTGTATTTCAAACCTAAATCATAGTACTCAGACTTTAAATCGATGTAAGGAAGAATAAGCTTATCCTTAATGAACTGCCAAAGAATTCTGGTCATCTCATTTCCGTCCATCTCTACTATAGGTGTTGTCATCTGTATCTTTGCCAAATTAGTTTTCCTCCTGTTCGCTAAACATCTCTAGTAATCCATTTTTTACCATATTATCATAAGCATTTATCATATGCATATTTGCAAGCTGCTCAGCCTTATCAGGATTCTTTTCCTTTATAGCCTCCATGATAAGTCTATGCTCTCCGTTTGAAACAGCACCTCTTGCGCTCTTAAGTGTCTGTTTACGAATTCTCCATACATACTGGTGATAATCCTTTAAAAGATGCTCTAACATCTTTGAATTGCATGACTCATATAAAATATTGTGAAAACGGTTATCCAGCTCAGCCAGCTGATCCATATGACCTTTACCGGCATGAAACTCTGCAAGATAGATATTTTCCTCCATCTCCTCAAGCTGTTCCTCAGTAATATTCTCACAAGCCCATCTAGCGCAAAGTCCTTCAAGCTTTGATCTTATCATATAGATATCGCGTATATCCTTGACCTTGATTCCAGTAACATATGCGCCTTTATTTGGAATTATCTGAATAAGTCCCTCAAGTTCAAGCTGTCTGAAGGCTTCTCTTACTGGTGTTCTGCTGACACCCAGTTCTTCACCTATGGCAACTTCCTTAAGCTCCTCTTTATCCTTATACTTACCGTTTAAGATATCCTCTCTAATTCTGTTAAAAACTCTGCCCCTTAGAGAATACTTATCAGTAACTTCCTGTTTTAAATCTTTGTTCTCCATCATAGCCTCTTTTTTCAATTAGTCTATGTCAACCTGCAATGCTTCTAACTTCGCCATCTGCAATTTCAATGCCAAGAGTCTTGCTTACATTTGCAATCTCTACTTCAAGCTCATTATCTGTCATGACTGTTACACGTCCACCAGCATATTCTGCATCAACCCACTTCTTTATTTCAGTAACAAGTGGTGAATTCTTGGACAATGCATGCTCATCCTTAAGCTGATAATGAATGTTGATCCAGTGAGCAATACCTGCCAGTCCTGAAGTATTTGATACAGCACTGATAGGAGGTCTCTTTAAGAACTTACCTGTATCAAAGATATTGTAAATCTCCTCATTCTTAAGAAGTCCGTCAGCATGGATACCAGCTCTTGTAACATTGAAGTTCTTACCAACAAATGGAGTCTGAGGTGGGATGTGGAATCCAATCTCTTTTTCATAATACTCTGCAAGATCTGTAATAACCTCTGTATTCATGCCATTTAAAGTTCCCTTTAACTGAGCATATTCAAATACCATAGCTTCAAGAGGTGTATTACCTGTACGCTCACCAATACCAAATAAAGAAGTATTGATAGCAGAACATCCATATATCCAGGCTGTTGTAGAATTGGTAACAGCCTTATAGAAATCATTGTGACCATGCCACTCTAAAAGCTCACTAGGAACTGATGCGTTGGTATTAAGTGCATATATAATACCCTGTACACTTCTTGGGATAACTGCACCTGCAAAATTGACACCATATCCCATTGTATCACATGCACGTACCTTTACGGGGATTCCATATTCTTCTTTTAGCTTCATTAGCTCTATACAGAAAGGAACAACGAAACCAAAGATATCAGCACGTGTAATATCTTCCAGATGACATCTAGGGCTGATACCCTCTTCAAGACATGATCTTACAACACTTAAATAGTGCTCCATAGCCTGTCTTCTTGTCATCTTGAGCTTTAAGAAAATATGATAATCAGAACAGCTTACCAGAATACCTGTCTCCTTCATACCAATCTCTTTAACCAGTTTGAAGTCATCCTGGCTGGCTCTGATCCAGCTTGTAACCTCAGGGAACTCATAGCCACGTTCCATACACTTATATACGGCATCTCTGTCCTTTTTGCTATAGAGGAAGAACTCACTCTGTCTGATCATACCATTAGGGCCGCCAAGTTCATGGAACATATCATAAATCCTTACAATCTGCTCAGTAGAATATGGAGCTCTGGACTGCTGTCCATCACGGAAAGTAGTATCTGTAATCCATATATCTTTTGGCATATTATGAGGAACTATTCTATCATTGAAAGGAATCTTTGGAATTTCTTCATATGGAAACATATTTCTGAAAACATTCGGCTTCTCAACATCATCGAGAATATACATATGCTCCTCGATCTGAAGCAGATTGTTTTTATCATTCATTGAGACTGGTCTGTTCTGGAAAGTACTATTATCTTGTTTCATACATGCTCCTTACAATTGCTCTATTATTAAGAAACTTAACTTTGCGTATAATTGTATACAATCATACCAAGGGTGTCAAGATGAAAATTTTAATGAATTAAAGTGTTAAATTCTCTCTTATTTTCAAGTTTGGGTAAACCAGGCTGCTGGCCGAATAAGAGCTAATTTTATCCCATTATTTCTCCATTTTCATGGAAAACTATTGTTTTATTTTAAAACATTCTGTATAATTCATCCTTGTTGTTCATGCATTGATATTTTACGTCTATAATTGTTTTAATCTTATAAAAGGATACTCTCTTGTTTTTTAATTACGTCCTATTCCCATATATTAAAGAAAAAAGCAGTATTAAGAAGGCATTATTTCACTAATTGCATAAAAATCGCTCTTATTTTGCTGATTTATAAGTATTCTTCAGCTTGTTTCCTTCTATTTTTTACAAAAATTCATAAAAGACGTAATCCTATCTATCTAACATATCTTTATTAGAAAAAAAATAGAAAAAGACGTAATTTGCATTAAGCTACTGACTATGCTGTTGCTAAATAGCAACTAAAATAAAAGCTCAAAACTATTGCACTTTGAGCTTGAAATTATTGAAAGGAAATGAATGATTTCAGAAGAAGTAAATATATTAAATTCAAGGCTCCAATACATTGAAAAGCTTATAGCTCAAGAAGAGGAACGACTTAAAAAATGTCGAAATCTTGAAAAAGGCAATTTGCGAGTATGCTCAAGTCATGGAACCGTACAATATCATTTTAAAAAAGAGGGTTCAGAAAAAGAACAATATCTTCACAAATATGAAAAAGAAAAAATTAAATTACTTGTACAACGAGATTATGACTTAAAAACTCTAAAAGCTCTTAAACAACAGCAAACAAAAATAGCCAGATTTCTCTCAACATATGACAGCGAGTTAGTTCAGGATATTTATAATAATCTAAAACCTGGCAGAAAAGAATTTGTTGAACCTGCATATCTTACCAATGAAATTATAATAAATAAATTCTACGAAAAATACCCTGGTAACCAAAACACTTTTGAATATCAAGGAAAGTTTCAAACAATAAAAGGTGACATGGTTAGATCTAAATCCGAAAAAATACTATCTGACTATTTTTATAATTCCAACATACATTATAGTTATGAGCCAAAATTCATATTAAAAAATGGCAAAGCCGTTTATCCTGACTTTGTGCTATTGAATATAAGAAAGAACAAAGCAATATATTGGGAACATCTTGGTTTGATTGAAAAAGATGATTATGCCTCAAAAAATTTCCAAAAGCTCCTGGACTACGGTGATAATGGCCTGATTATTGGAGAAAATCTAATCCTGACCATGGAAAGTTCTGAACTTCCTTTGAATATCAATCAGATAGAAAAGCTGGTCAAGACATTTATTTATTAACTCAATTTAGATACTCTAAATTAAAACAACTTATTCTGATTATAATGCTATAAAAGTCTTGGCATTAAATACGTCAGAATAAGTTGTTCATAGTACAAATATTATGAAATACAATAATTATGATAACACTCGTGGAATGCGTTCATGCTTATAAATTTACAGTAGTCTCTCCTAAAGCTTTAGGCATGATGATAATACTATCATTGCCCTCTGTCTGCACGTCTCCCTCGCTGCAACCTGAAAGCTTTGTATTTACAAATCTAACCTTTACCTCAGCGTCTCCATCCTTTTTAATCTCGATTGACTTATCATTAAGAATAACTTCAAGACTTACAATCTCACTGCCATCATAGTAAACAGTAGTGCCTGCTGTATCAGTAAGGCCATAAACTCTTATTTCAAGGCTTTCTCTATAATCATCGCTGATATTGCCACCTGCAACCTCTTTATCATCAGGAAGCTTACTATTAACAGCTATGCAGGAATTCTCTCTAACCCACATAGGAACCTCGAGATAGCTCTGCTCCTCCTGCTGCCATGCGCCACTATGAAGCTCAAGCTCCTTGCCTGTAAGGAAATTAGTCCACTTTCCTGCAGGAAGATAATACTGAGCAACAGACTTGTCATTAAATACAGGTGCAACCAGAATATCCGGACCAAACATATACTGCTTGTCGAGGTAACCTGCTGCCGGGTCATCCTGATACTCAAGCACCATGCTTCTCATTACAGGAACGCCGCTCTTGCTGGTCTCCACTGCATTACTGTACAGATATGGCAACAGCTGCATCTTTAATCTGGCAAAAAATCTTACTACATCAACAGCTTCCTCATCATAAGCCCACGGAACTCTGTAAGAGCTGCTGCCGTGTAATCTTGAATGAGAAGACAACAGACCAAATGCAGCCCATCTCTTATAAACATCAGCTGTAGAAGTACTCTCAAAACCGCCCATGTCATGACTCCAATATCCAAAGCCAGACATTGTAAGGGATAGACCACCTCTAAGAGATTCAGACATACCTTCATAGGTTGACCAGCAGTCTCCTCCCCAGTGAACAGGGAACTTCTGACCGCCTACAGTAGCGCTTCTTGCAAAAAGAACTGCCTCACCCCTACCTTTTTTGGCTTCAATAGCCTCAAATACGGTCCTGTTGTATAAATAAGTATAGTAGTTGTGCATCTTACCTGGATCAGAGCCGTCAAAATAAGCTATATCCTCTACAGGAATTCTCTCACCAAAATCTGTCTTGAAACAGTCAACGCCCATATCCATAAGTTCGTTTAACTTGCCCTTAAACCATTTGCAGGCTTCAGGATTGGTAAAGTCTACAAGCGCCATTCCCGGCTGCCACATATCCCACTGCCATACACTTCCATCGGTACGCTTTACGAAATAGCCCTTTTCCATTCCTTCATCAAAAATATCTGCAGACTGGCCAATATATGGATTTATCCATACACATACCTTTACGCCCTTCTGCTTTATTCTTGAAAGCATTCCTTTAGGATCAGGGAATACTCTGCTATCCCATACAAAATCAGTCCAGTGGAACTCCTTCATCCAGAAACAGTCAAAATGGAACACTCTAAGAGGTATTCCTCTTTCAAGCATGCCGTTTATGAAGCTCATTACTGTTTCTTCATCATAATTTGTTGTAAAAGAAGTTGAAAGCCACAGACCGTAAGTCCACATAGGAGGAAGTGAAGGCTTACCTGTAAGAGTTGTGTACTTCTCAAGAACCTCCTTCATATCAGGTCCATCAATAAGATAGTAATCCAGCTCTTCTCCCTCTACACTGAACTCAACCTTTCCTACCTGCTCAGTAGCAACTTCAAAAGATACCCTTTCAGGATGATTTACAAATACACCATAGCCCTTGTTTGTAATATAAAATGGGATGTTCTTATAGGACTGATCAGTGCTTGTGCCTCCGTCTTCATTCCAGATATCAATGCTCTGGCCATTTCTTACAAGAGCACCAAATCTCTCACCAAGACCATACACCAGCTCTCCCACTGACAAAGAAAGCTCCTGACGCATATAGGTATCCTGTCCATCCTTATCATAGGCAAGCCCCTTCCAGTTAGTCTTCATAAGAGCAAGATCCTTCCAGGCACTTGTAGTAAGTACCTCGCCATCTCTCTCATAAGCCATGCTGAAATTCTTTTTATTAACCCTAAGGCATAGACTTCCGCAAGATATCCTTATAACATCATCATCCTCTGTAACAACAAGCTTTTGCGCTTCATCATATACTTCAAAGCATGGAGCCTTCTTAATTGCTCCCTTATGATGATAAGTCTTTACTCTCAGAACATCCTTTATTGGTGAAGTAATCTCCAACGTCAGGTTAATCCCCCCCAGAGTATCTCCTCTGTGTCCAATGTGATAGGTAGGACAAACCAGTGTCACCTTACTATCAGTAACTGTCTCGTAATAAACTGACTGTGGCTGAAAGCACTCGCAGCCCTCTTTGTTAAGCCAGCATCCATTCCAAAATTTCATAATAACCCTCCAGTTCTATAGTTTCTGCGAAAATCCGCAGGACTAATCCCTTCACTATTCTTAAATTTCTTACTAAAATAGTCCACGTCCTTATAGCCTACTCTTGTAGCTATCTCATATACCTTAAGATCTGTACTTCCAAGAAGCTTCTTGGCTTCAGTCATCCTTCTCTCGTTTAGATAAGTATTAAAAGCCTTACCTATCTCTTTATTAAAAAGCTTTCCAAAATATACACTGTTATAGCCAAATAAAGGTGCCACTTCCTCCAGGGTCAGACTATCAGCAAAATTATGGTCTATATAAGAAAGTACATCTTCAATGGCACTTGCCGAACCAGACTTTTGACGGATAATCTGTATAGCTTTTACACACATGCTATCGATATAAGCTATAATCTCATACAGATAAAACCTGGTATCAATATACTCAATAAGCTGGCTATTGCCGTCAAATACCTCCATACACTCAGGATAGGTTCTTCCTATCTGCTCCTTTATAAGAAGTGCTATATCGGTCAAAAAAAGCCTTATTTCGCCTTCACTCATATCAGACCTTCTGATATCACTGTCCAGCTCCTTTAGACTATATCTGAACTTATCTATACTTCCTATCTGAATATAACCGCAGATTTTTATACAATAGTCCTTACCAGCAGACTCATCCATATGCATAAGCTTATCGCCCCTGCCTGGAAGCTGACTATACCCAAAGGTATGAGCATCCTCACTACAAAAAAACCTTCTAAGACAAAGCTCCATGGCCGAATTATAGGAATGCCTTATATCATCAGCACTCTCTACCACTTCACCATAGGTCAGGAAAATAGAATACAACGGACTTCCCTTCTGCAAAGGTCTGAAATTATAGTGTTCCAGAAATTTTTCAAAAGAGGCTATGGCATTATCTCCAAGAAGTAATATGGCATCTCTTCCTGAAATAGTTGTATGCTCATACTCATTAGAAGGTATAAACACATTTAAAAGATCTACCAGGGAATATACTGTCCCTGCATTCTTTTCCTCATGATCCTGATAGGTCTCATAAAGAGCCACCTGGTAATGCTCCGCATCAAGTCCAAGAGCCGCAAGACCATTCTTTTGAAGCTTGCCCTTAACTATATCCTCATGGGCCTGACCTGATATAAGCTCATTTACTACCACGTCTTTGGCCTTGTACTGCATTAGATTTAGCTGGCCTTTCCGCTTTTGCTCTTTTTCAAAATCAAGATTTATTCTCTTAATAACCCCTATCAGCTCATCCTCATCTACAGGCTTAGTAAGGTAATCCGTAACGCCGTATCTGATGGCTGCCTGGGCAAAAGTAAAATCAGAATAACCGCTTAAAATAATAAATCTGCCCTTAAAGCCTTTTTCACGTGCTTTCCTTATAACCTCTATACCACTAAGGCAGGGCATGTGGATATCCATAAGCACAAGATCAGGAGAAGCCTGTTCAATAGAGCTTAAGGCCTCATTACCGTCACTTGCCTCGCATTCAAACTCATATCCAAGCTCATCCCAGTCTATGATCACCTTAAGACCATCTCTGATATTTGCTTCGTCATCTGCAATCAAAAGTTTTTTCAAATCCATATCCCCCAATACGAATCAGTAATATGCTGCTCTAAGACTTCCAAGCTGCATGGCACCAGTCAGATCATATTCATATACCTGACTATAGCCAAGCCCCATACATAATCTCTTCATTTCCTCTTTATAATACTCAAATTCTTCTTCATCCTCTGCAAAGATCATATCCCAGGAATACCTGACAATAACAGCCTTGCAGGCATCTCTGATTTCTTTTATCTCAGTAGTTTCTGAATCTGTCTCATAGGCACAGCCCGGTGCTACTAAAAGCTTATTGTTTTTCTCAAGATACTCCTCTGCTGAAAGAGCATCCATAACCGTGCTCCAGGCTTCCTCAAGAGCAGTTTTATCCTTACTAAGCTCACTATCCCATAGCTGATAAGCATAGGTATAGCCGTTCTGGTCCTTTTCCTTTAAGTTTGCAGCTGTATAATTAAGTCGTGATATACCATCTCTAAAAGAACCATCATATCCCGGTATAAGCTTATCCGAAGCATTTAAAAATACTTCCTGACCATACTCTGTAAGATAAGGCCCATCATCACCTATTTCCCAACATATTCCATAAGGTCCCGCGCTTCCGCTGTCATTTGCAGCCTGATTGGCATATACACCTTCATCAGAATATAGCCAGTCAATTATAGCTGCCATACGCTCAGGATCTTTGGTGTCCGCGCCTATGGCAATTACATTATTGATATTTCCACTTTCATAAGCACCATAAGCATATATTTGCATATCCTCTATATCAGTCAGCATAAAGCCTTTGCCATTCTCCATATTTTCCAGGGTGTTATAGGCACTCTTTCCAAGGAATGGCCATGGGCAATAAAGGATCTGGCCATCTGCGTATTTTTCATAAACATCAGAATATGTGTTGGTTCTGGAGTCAGGGTCTACAAGTCCCAGCTGATTAGCGTCAAAGTAAAACTTTAAAACTCTCATATATAGTGAATCATCATCCAGGATATTCTGATAATCACTGCCGTCAGCCTTGGCAAGTACAAATCCGTATTCATCATATCCATAAAAACAGCAGGGCTGCTTGGCTGCGTTCATCATATTCAGATCCCAGTCTGCAAAAAAGGAAAAGCCATAAGTCTCTTTTCCTGAATCTGAATAAGGCTGCTCCTCCTTCATAAGTACCAGCACATCCAAGAGATCTTCCAAAGTGTCCATTTGCGGGTATCCAACTGCTGAATAAACATCCCATCTAAGATAAGGACCGTAATTTGGTTCAAGAATGCTAAGTGACTCTGTCACATCTGCTGTAGATATCTCACTAGGGATTGCATAAATACCATCCAGGCCTTCGTTTAAAAGGCTGATAGCCGACTCATATTTCATGATCTGCTTATCAGAAATATAGTCCTCCATATTAAGTAAAAGCCCCTGCTCCACCAGATCCTCCAAGGCATTATTTTCAGCAGAGCATATAATAATGTCTCCTATACTTCCAGAAGCAGCTCTGATATCCATAAGGGCAGAACCACTTGAATCAACATTTGGGGCAATGATATTTACCTTTACGTTAAATCTGCTTAATAACTCATCTCCAAACCAGCCATTCTGAATTCCTTTAAAATTGGCCTCCTGATCATAAACATCAATAGTGATCTGCTCAGGATATTTTGCCGCGCCATCAACGCTCTGGTCTGCAGATGAATCATTACCACAGCCGCTTACAAATGCTGTAAGTGAAGTCAATTCAAGTAATATGGATAAAGCTCTTTTCCCCAATCCTAATCTCATATATGTTCCCCAAAAATAACATTAATTGAGCTACGGACACTTAACCCGTAGCCCAACTAATATTTTAAATCAACAGAATTGTTATAACAATATTCTTTTTAGTTTGCAGAAAGAGCTGCCTGCTCAGCTTCCTGACGAATCTTAGCTTCGTTTTCCTGGAATTCTACGCACTGATCATAACCATAATCATTTGCCTGCTGAATCATCTCAGCTACGATAGCTTCGTACTCTTCATCAGACTCAGCATAGATTGCTTTCCATGAATATGTCTTGATACAGGTTGTAACCTGATCCCAGATAACCTGAAGTTCATCAGAGTGTGTACCAGCTGAGTATGTTGTACCAGGAGCAACCTTGTAGTCGCCACTTCTAAGGTACTCATCTGCGCTGTCTGCTCCAGCCCATTCTCTCCAGCTTGACTCAATTTCAGAACCAGCTTCAGTATCATAGCTGTTCCAGAACTGATAGTTGAATGTCTCACCTACTGTTGACTCTGGGTTTGTACTGTCAAGTGACCATGTTGTATTGTTCATCTGGAATGAACCATCATCAAATGAACCTGAATAGTCACCTGTAAGCTCTGTTGAGATATCTGTCTTGCATGCAAGGCCAAGGTCTGTCAGACATGTGTAGCCGTTTTCATCGATGTACCAGCATGTTCCCTCTGGACCATACTCAGAAGTAAGTCTTCCTTCAGGAGTTGAAAGCCAGTTGATGATAGCCATGCAAAGCTCTGGATACTCAGTATTGGCACCAATTGACCAGATTCTGTTTGAACCATATACATTAAGACCATATGTAAGAGGTGTTGCTTCTGTAGGCTTTACAGGATACATAGCCTTGCCTTCTGAAAGGTGATTATCTGTATTGTAGAGACCTGAACCCATCCAGTTAAATACGTTCATAAGTGCTGTACCATTCTGATAATCTTCAGACATACCATCATAGCCCTGTGTCTGTGAATCAGGATCTACAAGGCCTCTCTGATAGAGCTGGTTGTAGAATCTAAGTGCTGTAAGATATGGGCCATCCTCTTCAAGAGCCGGGTAATATGTACCTGTCTCTGAATCATAGAGGCCAATACCAAATTCATCAAGTCCATAGTATGCAGTAGCTGTAGACTTAACGAACATTACCATATCTCCATCCCAGTCATTGAAAAGAGATACCG
This sequence comes from Butyrivibrio sp., assembly GCA_045646185.1. Lineage (GTDB taxonomy): Bacteria > Bacillota > Clostridia > Lachnospirales > Lachnospiraceae > Butyrivibrio. The sequence continues at coordinate 3,723 of JAZRKG010000028.1, read as the reverse complement.
CATAAGTCTTGTTGCCATTATCATCAGTTGGGCAAGCTGCCTGCATCTGCTCAAGAACATCTACAAGGCTGTCCCAATCTGTAATTTCAGGAGCGCCGATTTCCTGATATACGTCATATCTCAAATCCCATGTATAGAAGAATGACTGTACATCTTCTGCAGAAAGAGCTACATCATGACCAAAGCCATAGATTGTTCCGCCTGAAAGTTCTCTGTTCTTCTCAAGAGCCTTTGGCATATTCTCAAGAATATATGAGCCATAGTCTGCAAGGATATCATCCTCTTCCCAATCAAAGAGCATGCCCTTTTCAACAGCCTGCATGTAATCATCTCCATCATTACCCCATATAACGATATCACCAAGGTTTCCTGATTCCATTCTGGTATCATATGTACCCTCTGTCTCAGGGATGATGTTCAGCTTTACGTTGAACTTCTCAAGCATTACCTGAGCAAACCATCCAATCTGTTCTCCTGAATAGTTTGCAAGCTGATCGTATACATCAAGTGTAACGGTCTCTTCAGGAATGATGTCAGAAAGATCATCTTCTTCCTCATCATCTGCATCTTCTGCATCTGCTGTTTCTGTAACAGTTTCAGCCTCTGCGCTCTCGCTCTGACTTTCAGTATCTGTTGTTACACCACTGTCAGTAGTGCCTGATGAACAGGCTGCCAGTGAAAGTGTCATACTTCCTGCCAGAATACATGCCAACAACTTTTTCAATTTCATTACATATTCCTCCTTTGAATATTTTTAATCATCCTTTTACCGCGCCCATCATGATACCTTTTTCAAAGTATCTCTGCATGAATGGGTATACCAGTAATATAGGAATGATAGTTACCATGGATATTGTGTATTTAATAACCTTACCGTTAAGCGCAGACTCTAGAACTGTCTGGTTTATGCCAGATGAGCTGCCGCTGGACATAAGTGCTGCCAGATTACTTGTAGTATTTAGGTAGATATATAATCTGTGCTGCAATGTGTAGAGCTTTGGAGCTGACTGCATCAGGATAAGTGAATCCTGGAAAGAGTTCCACTGTCCTACTGCTCCAAATATTGCTATGGTTGCAAGTATCGGCTTTGATAATGGCCAAATGATGGAAGCGAATATTTTTAATGGAGATGCTCCATCAAGCTGCGCACTTTCTTCAAGTTCACCAGGTATAGCCGATTCAATATAGGTTTTTACGAGGATGATATTGTAAGGAGCTACAATTCCAGGTATTATATAGGCCGCAAATTTGTTGGTAAGACCAAGCATTGCCATATTCAAATACCATGGAATAATTCCGGCGTTGAAGTACATGGTAATGACCAAAAATCTATACCAAAAACTCCTCCCCCACATTTCTTTTTGAGTTACAAGGTATCCTACAAAGGCTGACGCTGCAACCATTAGCACTGTTCCAAGTACGGTTCTTGCAAGAGTAACCATAATAGAAAGAAACAGATCGTTAACCTGCATCATTCTGATATAGTTATCTATGTTTATTCCCCTTGGCAAAAAGTTGATCATACCCTTTCTTACCAGTTCATTATCACTTATGGTGTTGATAAACAGATAATAGAACGGGAATATACATATAAAGGTAAAAGCAATGAATACCGCATAATTTATTATGGAGAAAACTATATCTCCAGCTGTGTATCTATATCTTTTCTTATGCTTTTTTGCATACTCTTTTTCGAGTCTTTCGTTTTCTTTTTCTATCTTTGTTTTAGCCATGACTGCCTCCTTCTTAAATAATTGTCTCGCCCCTTATCAGCTTGGAAACTTTGTTTGCAATAAACAAAAGCGTTACACTGATAATGGATTTCAACATACCTACTACAGTAGAAAGAGGTATGGCACCATTTACGATACCCATTTTATAAACATATAGATCTAGCACCATGATGTCAGTTGTATTTGTTGAGTTTTCAAATACCAGGTACTGATCCATACCATTTGAAAGAATACCTGCGATAGCCATAAGCAGAAGTACAAAGTATGTAGACATAAGTCCCGGCACCGTTACATGCCACATCTTCTGAAATCTTCCTGCGCCATCCACAGTTGCAGCCTCGTAGAGCTGCTGGTCAATTCCTGAAATACCTGCAATATAGATAATTGCATTCCAGCCAAGACCCTTCCACATTCCCCAGAGAAGCATCTTGAGCCATACATGGTCCCCGCTCATCAGGAAGTTTTTTCCTGAATCCCAGACTCCGATATTCATCATGAAGGAACTTACAAAACCATCAGTTGAGAAAATCGCAAAAGCAATAGCAAATACCAAAACCCAGCTGATGAAGTTTGGAATTGTTGTAAAGGTCTGAACGAATCTTCTAAAACGAAGATTTTTAATCTCAGATAAAAAGATCGCAAAGGCCATTGGAACCCAGCTGGTAAGAAGTCCAAGCCCGCTCATGGCAAGAGTATTCTTCATAACTCGAATCATATCTGAGGTTGTAGCCTTATTTCTAAAGAGCTGTGCAAACCATTTAAAGCCTACAAAGTTGTCCATTGAAAGCGTGTCACCTGATTTGTAGTCAAAAAAGGCATATCTCCAACCCCACAATGGTAAATAAGAAAATACAAAAGCAAGAATAATAAACGGCAGGAACATGAGGAAAAGTCTGAACTTTGACTCCATATAAAACTTTGTTCCTTTTTCCACCTTTTCGCCAAGAATCAACTGCACTACTGAAAGCACAGCCATTAATATCATTACTACAAGAATCGGTACAAAGCTTCCCGGAAAAGAAGGCTCTATTTTACCAGGCTTGGTTGTTTCTGCAATCTGTGTATATGCTGTAAATATACCAAACATAAATGCACAGGAAAGAACGCTTCCGCCAAGGCTTAAAAGATTTCCAAGTCGTCTGCATCTGTTATTCCCAAGCGATAGACAGGCACCTGCAGCGCAGCCAACTATTCCGATACATATAAAGAGAGATGAAACATTTAAAAGCCTTAAAGAAGACTCCATTACCCATCCCTTTTTAAAAGCTCTTCCGAAATTTGATACTAAATTGTTGTAAGAAAAACCTGAAGTAAGAAGCGAAATGCTCCTGTTGATCAGCCCACAAACCCTTGCCGGATTTATGGCTGGTAAAAATAGAATTACAAATAATACAACTGCGATCAGCCTATAGACATAGTACAATCTGTCAGCAGCTTTAACACTACTCTTCACACCAAATACCTCCCGCCAATCTATATTCCCCAAATAACTTATAGGTAAATTATAGAAAAGCGGGAGGCAAATTATTACCCTAATCACTCAACAAGTTTTACGGTAATTTTTAAACTTTTGTGTTTAATTTTGACCGTATTTTATATAACAGGCAGAGTGATCTTAACTGTAGTACCCTGACCAAGCTTTGACTCAACCTCAAGTCCATAAGGCTTTCCGTAGGCAAGCTCAATTCTGTGGGCTACATTATACAGACCGATACTCTTTGTAGTATCATCATGGTCTTCTATATTCTTCTTTAATTTTTCCAGGGTCTCTTCGTCCATTCCTATTCCATTATCGCTTATGACAAAAAGAACACCTTCAAAATCGGTACACTTACTTATTGATATGGAGATCATTCCCTCATGAGTCTTTTCATCAAGACCGTGCAGTACAGCATTTTCAACTACAGGCTGCAGAATCAGAGGTGGCATATTCATTTTCTGAATATCAATCGACTCATCACAGTCTATCGAATAGAAGTCGGATCGTAGC
>JAZRKG010000027.1:0-2583 GCA_045646185.1 Butyrivibrio sp. | reverse complement strand
TGAGAAGGCTAACGCTTACGTGAAGGGCAGCGTTGATGAAGTTGTGGCATTTACACATAACTATGGCTGCTCACAGACAGGTGATGATCAGGAGCATACAAGAATTATTCTTTCAGATATTATCAAGCATCCAAACGCAGGTGGTGTACTTGTACTTGGTCTTGGCTGCGAGAATAGTAATATTGATGTTCTTAAGCCTTACCTTGGTGATATCGATGAGGACAGAATCAAGTTCCTGGTTTGCCAGCAGTCGGATGATGAAATGGCAGATGGCCTTGAAATCTTAAAGCAGCTTATCGCTACTGTAAAGGATGATAAGAGAGAAGAAGTTGATGCTTCCAAGCTTATCATCGGTCTTAAGTGCGGTGGTTCTGACGGATTTTCAGGTATTACAGCTAACCCATTGGTAGGACGTATTTCTGATAAGATTGTTCAGTGCGGTGGTACTTCAATTCTCACTGAGGTTCCTGAAATGTTCGGTGCTGAGACAATTCTTATGAATCGTTGTAAGGATGAGGAGACCTTTGAGGATACAGTTAATATGATAAATGGCTTCAAGAATTATTTCACCAAGCTTGGCGAGCCTATTTATGAAAACCCATCACCTGGAAATAAGGCAGGTGGTATCACAACTCTTGAGGATAAATCACTTGGATGCACACAGAAGTCTGGAAGCTTCCCTGTAATGAATGTTATGGAGTATGGCGAAACTACAGATACAAAGGGCCTTAACCTTTTATGTGCTCCGGGAAATGATTTATGCGCTGCTACAGCTCTTGCTTCTGCAGGTGCACAGATTGTTCTTTTCACAACTGGAAGAGGTACACCATTTGCCTGTCCTGTTCCTACAATGAAGATTGCAACTAATCCTACAATTGCTCAGAAAAAGAGTAACTGGATTGATTTTGGAGCAGGACAGATTCTTGAAGGCAAGACCTTTGAAAATCTTACAGAGGAATTATTTGATAAGATTATTGCTACAGCCTCAGGCGAAAAGCTTAAGAGTGAGCTTGCAGGATTCCATGATATGGCTATCTGGAAGCAGGGCGTTACATTATAATCTTTTTAATAAGAAAAATAAGAGGAAAGCAATCCGTCTGGATTGTTTTCCTCTTTTAATTTATTGTGCATCTCGCATATTACTTGGTGTGATTCCAAATTTCTTTTTAAAAGCACGTCTAAAGGTATTGGCATTGTTGTAACCAACTGCCATATACAATTCGTTTAAGCTGGTATTTGTTTCTTTAATAAGTCTTGCTGCTTCATTCATTCTGATGTTTTCAAGATATACAGAGAAGTTCTCACCTGTTTTTTCCTTAAACATATGTGAAAAATAGCTTTCAGAGATATTAAATTCATCACTTATCTTAGACAGACCGATTGACGGGTCGTTAAAGTTATCTGTGATGTATTTTCTGATTGTATCAATGAGCTGATCATCGCTTTCAGCTGTAATATTAAGCTTACATAAGGAGTGTGCAATTTCTTCTAACAGATTCATATTTGGTTTCATAGCAAATTTTGAATCTATGGAAGCAAGATCCTCAGCATTTTCTGAAGTCTCTTTTATATAAGAACGTGCCCTGAAAAGAGTATTTCTAATATCTGAAAGTAAAAAGCCCATCAGATTGTTTGGAAGAGATCTGTATTCGGTATTTTCCTGTCTGATGATGTTAAAAATTGCACCTATCTGTTCATCAGCACCACCACCAATGCAGCTGATAAGCTTTGTAGAGAAATCAGTAGGATAGTAGTAAGTGCTTGAATCCTTTCGTATCATCTGATATGGAAGGAAAATGTAGTTCTTATTAGTGTAGTTAATAGCTTCATAGGCCTGATCATAAGAGCGCCAGATAGTTGAAACCTTGCTCTTTGGATTTCCAAGACCTGCAAATAACCAGATTGAGTACTTTTCTAATAAGTAATTATGCAGCTTTAATATCTTTTCCTGCAGCTCTAATGTCTCAGAGTCGTTGTTTTCTGCATAAGAAATAAGTACTGCATAAGAACGGACATCAGGAGTGAAGTAGTAAAGCGGCTTGCCAAGATATTCTGTGAAAATATCAATAAGCTTTTCATTTCCAATAATGGCGTTTATTCTATAGTCGCTATCACCTATAAGTACTTCGTGCTCTGGATCATCGATGCTATTGTTGTCGTAGATATTGATATATAAAACAATGTACTTGCTGTTCTCTGTAAAACCAAGATAATTCTTGATGTAGGAGAGTTCTTCATCATCTCTGACCAGCCCCAGCATAAGTCTTCGGGCACAGGCATTTAAAAGATAAGGCTTTTGCTTGTCTACTTCGCTTTGCAGCTGTGTTTTGGCTTCTACAGCCTGGTCAAGTTCCTCACCAAGATCAATAATTGGCTTCATATTACTTCTGATAAAGTAATGTATAAGTACACCGCCTAAAATAACTGACAGCAGCATCAGTATAATGAATATCAATCTGAAAGAAACAGCGTTATTATTTGTAACAAACTCATATGGTGAGAAGAAATAATAAGTCGGATCGTAGCCATGTCGTTCTGTGAGCCAAGGAGTTGTCAGTGAGTCTTGTCTTCCTAAGACCGCTT
>JAZRKG010000026.1:0-1738 GCA_045646185.1 Butyrivibrio sp. | reverse complement strand
CCGGGAAACGTGGACAGTGAAATTCCGTGGTCTGATGACATCCCCTTCGGTAATTGAGTATGAATTACAGACATGGATTAGCCCATTCACGGCTTGATATAATTTACAAAAATATGATTGCCCGCTGCTATAAGCCGTATAACAACAGATATTATTTATATGGTGCAAGAGGGATAACTGTATGTGATGAATGGAAAAATGATAGGACCGCGTTTTATGAATGGGCTGTTAATAACGGGTATGAGGATAATCTCAGCATTGACCGAATAGATGTAAACAAGGGATATAGCCCAGAGAACTGTAGATGGGTAACCGCAAAAATTCAGGCGAACAACAGAACCACAAACAAGAATATAACTATAAATGGTGAGACTCATACTATGGCAGAATGGTCAGATATTAAGGGAATAAGCCAAAAAAATATATGGAGCAGAATAAAACTCGGATGGTCAGAAGAAGATGCAGTCAATAAGCCTTTGAGAAGGAAGGGGAGTAACTGATTATGGAGGTAAAGTTTACAATACTCGGTGAGCCGATGGGGAAGGAAAGGCCGAGGTTCAGACGTGTCGGAAAATACGTTCAGACATATACTCCGGCAAAGACAAAGAATTATGAAACAAAAGTGAGAGACAGCTATTACCGGGATAACATGAACTCCCGCCATTTAACAGGGGCGATAGAGGCGGAAATACACGGAATATTCCCTATCCCTGTTTCCGTCAGCAAGAAATTAAGGGCAAAAATGGAGAGCGGAGAAGAGCCATATACAAAGAAGGTAGATGCAGACAACCTTGCTAAAATCGTCCTGGATGCACTCAATGGCGTTGCATATGAGGACGATAAGCAGGTGACAAAACTTACTGTAACAAAGGTGTATGGCATAGATCCGAGAGTGGAAGTTAGGTTAAAGGAGTTGTCGGATGAAGAAGGCGTGTGATGAATCTTTAGGTTCTAAAGTTTATAGTATATATCTTTACAGATTTCCAAATGGAAAGGTATATGTAGGCATGACACACAACACTATGGAAAAGCGAAGAGATCAAGGATATCAGCACAATACGCCATTAAAAAATGCGATAAAAAAATATGGATGGAAGGGGTTTTCACATGAATATATTAAAAGGGGATTAGACAGGAAAGAAGCTGAAAATGAGGAAATAAAATATATAAAAGAATTAAAAGCTGATGATCCGAGATATGGGTACAATATATCACATGGCGGAAGAAACACTTTTTGCGGATTAAAACATAGTGAAGAAACAAAAGAAAAAATAAGAAACGCAAACACAGGAAAGAAATTTGATGAACAACACTTAAAGAACTTGTCAATAAGCCACAAAGGGAAGAATACTGGAGAGAAACACTTTAGATCCAAGAGAGTATATCAATACAGTATTGATGGCGAATTGATAAATTCTTATGTGAATATACGTGAAGCATCAAGAAAAACAGGCGTAAACAGGTCTTGCATATCAGATTGTGCAAACCATAAGCAGAAGACATCACACGGATATGTGTGGTCATTTACGAAAGGAGGTGGTTTTGGTGAAGCATTTAGGCAATATTAAAAATATAAGCGGATATGATATAGAACCCGTTGATTGTATTACCTTTGGTTCACCTTGTTAGCCAGGATCTCAGTATAGCGGGTAAGAGACAGGGATTAGCAGGAGAGAGAAGCGGTCTTTTTATGGAGGCTATAAGAATCATAAAGGAGATGAGAGAACATGGAGGAGCA